>JBBDRV010000124.1:0-6725 GCA_040905285.1 Balneolaceae bacterium
GAATCAGCATCGGGACGTTCTGTTGATACTCCACATACGTCTCCCCGTGTATTTTTTCAAGATCCCGTTCCTCCAGAAATTTTACGGCCACAAGGATGTACAGTGTCGTGGTGACCGAGAATACCAGATGCCCGGCGGTCATCACCGGCGTCGCCGTTTCCTGAAGGTAACAACCACCTCTTCCAGACTTCTTCCGGTCTTCTTCCGGTTCATTTGCGGCCCCGGTCAGGGAAAAGGGATCATCGTCTGGCTGGCGATCACGTCTGAAAATCATCGTTTGGTATCATCCTCTGCTGGCACACCGGCACTGGCCTGCCATTCCTTCCTGTTCAGAACGGCCGCTGATCACAGGCGGCGGGCGGCTTCAGAGAAATCTTCAGATGTATTATCAGATAATAATCCGATTCATTATCGGCTCGACCGGACATGAATAGCACAAAGCGGATTATGGAAAACAAATTTGAAAAAGTCGCTATTTGGCATAGTTTTATTGATGGAATAGTCGTGATTGGTTAACAATCGTGATTACCAATGGTTGGCAGCCGTCGGGACGTGCACGCCATCAGGCGATTCAACAAACAGGGACAGTATGGCCAGTAAAGCCGGTAAACCGGAAAGAAATGATCCCTGCCATTGCGGCAGCGGGAAAAAGTATAAACATTGCTGTCAGGGGGAAAGAAGTGAACAGCTGTTTTCAAGGATGGGAATAGCAGGCATTGTGGTTGCGATGCTACTGGGTCTTGTCCTTGTGGGAATCGCTTTATCCGGTGGGGAAGGCTCCCGGGACTGCCCGGCCGGAACTGTCTGGTCGGATGCGCACCAGCACTGTCATTAACCAGAATTTAGTATTACCTATTCACCACAGCCTAAGATTTCACCACAAATCCATGATGAAAAAAACAGTAACAGCGGTTTGTCTCATGTTCATGCTTGCGGGCTCTCTTGCAGCCCAGGCGATTTCTGATCACAAAAATCTGGCGATTGAAAAAGCCGGTGCGTTCTCTCAGGAAATAAACCGATGTTCGGTAACCCTTTGGGATCTCAGTGAAACTGCCTTGAGAGAGGAACAGTCAGCCGATTATCTTCAGCAGATTTTGCAGGAGCACGGCTTTTCGATCGAAACCGGAGTTGCGGGTATGCCTACAGCTTTTGTCGGTACCTATGGCAGTGGCGAACCGGTCATTGGCATACTGGCGGAGTATGATGCGCTTCCCGGTGTGGGAAATGCGCCCGTCCCCTACCGTCAAGAGCGGGAGGACGGTGTCAGTGCCGGACACGGGTGTGGTCACAATCTTTTCGCAGCCGGGTCCGTATACGGGGCCATTGCCGCCACACAGGTACTGGAGGAACAGGGGCTTGACGGCACAGTAAAGATTTTCGGCACTCCGGCGGAAGAAACTCTGGTCGGCAAGGTGTATATGGCCAAGGCCGGTGTGTTTGACGATCTGGATGCCGTTGTCCACTGGCATCCGGGTACCTCAACATCGGTCCAGAATACATCAAGTCTGGCGATGAACAACTTTGAAGTGGAGTTTTTCGGTCAGGCCGCCCATGGAGCCATCGATCCGTGGAACGGGCGAAGCGCACTGGATGCAGCGGAACTGATGATTCACGGAGTCAATCAGATGCGGGAGCATGTCAGGCCCAGTGCCAGAATTCATTATGTGATCCAGAATGGAGGCGAAGTGCCCAATGTCGTTCCTGAATATACAAAATTGTGGTTTTTTGTACGGGACGACAGCCGGGAACTTGCCGAGAGCAATTATGAGAGGGTATTGAAGATCGCCGAAGCATCTGCACTGGCCACGGAGACGGAACACGAGGTCTATCTGACCACCGGAGTCCATGAGATGCTGCTCAATCGCACGCTTATTGAAGCCATGGACAAGAATATGAGAGCGATCGGACCGCCGAAATTCACAGAAGAGGAACAGGAGTTTGCACGAGCCATGCAGACCAATCTCGGAAAAGAGCCCGCGGGCTTCAGCACCGAAATTGAAGATCTTGCCGATGAGCTGCTGCCCCCCTCCGGAGGATCGACGGATGTGGCTGAAGTAAGCCACCTTGTTCCCACCGTCGGTTTCGGCATAGCCTCTGCCCCAGTGGATGTTCCCTGGCACAGCTGGGCAACCGCCGCCAGCCACAATACCAGTGGAGGGAAGAAAAGTGCGGTCATTGCAGCAAAGGTGATTGCCATGTCATCGGTGGAGCTCATATTGAATAAAGACCTGCTGCAAAAGGCGTGGGAAGAGTTTGAAAACCGCACCGGCGGAGACCCCTACACGTCTCCCATTCCACTGGATCAGGACCCGACGCTTCCCGGGGGCGTTAGCGGAAATTAGGCAGAAGCAGTATCTTTCGCCCCATCTGCATCAGGATCTTTCCCCTCATCCCCTTCAGGCATATGATCAGCGTGATAGGCTTCACGCTCACCCATGGGCTTGTCTTCACCTATCGTGGAATCAGTTCTTGTCTGGTGCTCCATTTCAGAATTGATTTCAGCCCCCAGCAGGATGGCATAGGCTGTGATAAAAAACCACACCATCAGTATGATTACGGCGGCAAAGCTTCCGTACATTTCATCATAATCGCCGAAATTATCCATGTAAAGACTGAACAGGATAGACCCAAGCAGCCACAGTACCGTTGCAATGACGGATCCATGCGTGACCCATCTGACTTCGGGATTTCTCCGGTCTGGTCCCACCTTGTATGTCAATCCCAGGCCTCCGATAATAATCAGTGCCAGCAGGAGCCACCGCAGCCACTGGATGAGGGTTTCCACCATGGAAGGCATATTTAAACTCTCCACCATAACGGGGAAAACAACCACCAGAGCGGTGCAAATTATACCTGCGGCGATACCTCCCAGCGTGAAGAGCAGTGTGATTCCGTGATATTTGAAAAAGCCCCTTTCATCTCTCTCGTTGTAGGCGATATTCACCCCTTCAAAAACAGCGCCTGTCCCGTTATGAGCAGTCCAGAAGCTGAAGAGCAGACTCAGTATCAGACCCCAACCCAGTGTTTGCCCTTCTGAGCCGGCAACATCCTGCAGGAATCGCGAGACTATTTCAGTGGCCTGTTCCGGAAGGACCTGGGCAATTTGTCCTATTTGCTGTTCAGCGTCCGCCGGATCCATGACCAGCCCGTACAATGAAATTGCGGCTATGAGGGCCGGAAACAAAGCCAGAAAAAAGTAGTAAGCCACCCCGGCGGATACGATGGAGATGTTGTCTTCCGTAAGCTCTCGCATGACTCGTGAACCTATCTCTTTCCATCCCCTTTTCGGGATCTGCGAAGGTCTTTCAGCGTGTTGACCTTTTTCTTCGGATGCACCTTTTTCTGCATTCATAATTCTGAGTTTGATTTAAAAACCCGCCACCCCAATCCGGCATTCCATTCGTTTGAATTTATTCTGTTATTTTTCATGTGAATAGCATCTCTTGACTTGGTTTTCTATTCCTGCTGATCGATATTCCGAGTTAACTAAAATGAAAACTCCTCCATGATGAATCATTCAGGCACCCATGCCCGGAGAAATCACGCAACTAACCATGATGAATCATCACAAGGTTGGTAAAAGATGACTGAAGGAAAAAATCCCGGCTGGTTTCCAGACGAGATGGCTAACGCCGGAAGGGAAAATATGGATGCCGATCATGCGGCCCTCTATGATTCAAAGGAAGATGCAGACGCCGCGGGTGAGATGAGTCTGCTTACAGGATGCGGACTTAACAGTCAGTCGGAGGTTGTTGATCTTGGCGCCGGCACCGGCCAGTTTACTCTTGCCGCCGCCCCAAACTGCGCACGGGTGATTGCAGTGGACATCTCATCAGTAATGCTGGGTGTATTAAAAGCGAAGGTTGATGCTGCCAACCTGTCGAATGTCGAGATTGTCCAGGCCGGATTCCTCACCTACGAACACCGGGGCAAACCGGCTGATTTTGTGTATTCGCGCTATGCGCTCCATCACCTTCCCGACTTGTGGAAGGCTGTAGCCCTGAACAAAATCCGGCGTATTGTGCGACCCGGCAGTTTGCTCCGTTTATGGGATATTGTTTACAATTTTGGCCCGGATGAAGCGGAGGATCGTCTCGAACAGTGGTGTGCTACAATCAGTGATAATGTCACTGATAATGACAGTGGCGGCTGGCGCAGATCCGATATCGAAGAGCACATCCGTGATGAGCATTCTACATTTACCTGGTTTCTCGAACCATTGATCGAACAAAGCGGCTTCGAAATAGAGGATGCCATGTACTCCCCCGACGGCATTTTCGCGAAATATATTGCACGTGCAATCTGACTATTTGATAATGCATTTGTTATCCTGTCATCAAAGAATAGAATAGAATCCATGAATCATTTTGATAATCGTCTTACCACCTTTTTTGGGCGGCATCTCTCCTTTTTTCACCGCACAATCTTCAGCACCTTCTATAAAGGATCGGTGTAATTCGTCGCATGCTATTTCATACCAGAAAGGTCGAGGTGAGGCCTTATTCGTCTATTTCCACGATCATGTCTATTTCCACCGCCATGTTAAAAGGCAGTGAACCCATGCCGATAGCGGCCCGCGTATGTTTACCCGACTCACCGAACAGGTCGACCATCAGATCCGAAAAACCGTTGATGACCTGGGAGTGCTCGGTAAAGGAAGGGTCTGCATTCACCATGCCGGTGACCCTGACGAACTTTCTCACCCTGTTCAGGTCCCCGATCTCTGATTTCAGGGAGGAAAGAAGCGAGATGCCGGCATACCTCGCCGCCTCCTGACCCTCTTCCACAGTCAGGTCCGTGCCGACTTTACCGATGACCCGGCCGCCGTCGGGCAGGTCGGGGCCATGGCCAGACAGGAATACAAGATTGCCCACCCGGACCGTCCTCACATAATTAGCCGTCGGGGGAGGCATCTCCCCGAGTTCGATACCCAGTTCGGCCAGACGCTCTTCAACATCAACCTCATCGGACTGGCTGGTGGCGCTGTCCGTATTGTCAGAGGCGCAGGATAGAACAAAAGCGGATAGAAACAGAAAGAGAAAGATATTTTTCATGATCATCAGTGATTTGTTTGTGACTTTATTTAGTGATAATTCAATGGGACAAGGAATCCATTCAGCCAATTATGTGCGGACCCGCCACGTCAACTCATCAGCGGCCGGAGATCCGCTAAGCCGTGAATAAACCGCATTCGAAGTATCAAAATGCATGTTGCCCGTCATTTCTAATGCCCGGTATTAACGGTGGCCTGGATTATACAGGGCAGATCCCCAAGGCCCGAAGCTTCCGGTTGAAATCCGAAAGGAGGTCAGCGGCCTGATTACCGGCGCCTCTCATACCGTATAGGCAAAGCCTTTCAGAAGCGAATATCCCCGGAATCCGATCCCGAGAGCAACAAAGAAAAGGATAAACAGTTGACCGGCCTGTTCTATATGACCGGTGAATATCATAAAAAGAGCAATTGTCAGACAGAATCCTGCCAGTCCCAGTATAAATTTATGCATATAATTTTTTTCTACCACCCTATGTCATTCTGCTTGAGAATTCCATACAGATGCACTTAGACCGTTCAAGTCCCAAACGATTTGTCCGCCAAGAAGAGTAAGTTCCGATTCTATTTTCTTATTGCCTTCCAGTTTATTTCTCCGGGAATCGACAAATCCGAAATTCCCCTCCCGTACAGAGAACACGGCAATGTCAGCCTCGGCTCCTACACTCAGGTTTCCCAAATCGGGTGTTTTGATCGCCAGTGCCGGATTCCAGGTCGATCGTAAAATCACGTCCTGAATAGACAAGCCCATGTTGAGAAATTTGGACATAACATTAGACATATCTTTCATTCCCGCGTTCATACTGCCGATGTGGATGTCCGTGCTTATCGTATTCGGTAACAGCCCCTGTTCGATGGCCGGTATCGCCTGACTAAATACAAAGCTGCCACCACCATGACCGACATCAAATATGATTCCCTTCTCCTGTGCGGCAAATACGAAGGGTTTTACCCTGCCGTTTTCACCTACAACTTGCTCTTTATGAGGCCCCGGGTGGTAAGCATGTGTAAATATATCGCCGGGTCGGAGTAACTCCATAAACAGCTCCTCAGTGGAAGGCCGGCCTCTTCCAAAATCAACCATGACCGGAATGTTCGCCAGATTCCCGGCTTCAACTAATCGTTCGATTGTGGTTCGCCAGTCGGGTCCCTCATAATGGGCTATTTTTATACCAACGATCTCCGGATAACGTTCTGCAGCCAGTGCTGTCATTCTCGGATCCATATCATTTATATTCTGTTCAGGAAGGCCACTCATGCCATCCCCTACAATATTAATAAATGACAAAATCCGGGTTTGTGAACGATCAATTACCTGTTCTTTAAAACGACTGAAATTTCTCCAGCCGGCTCCACCTACATCTACTACGGTGGTCACTCCTGCACGAAACGTAAAGCCATCCGCCGGAACTGCAGTGAAACTGTCACTCAAATATCTGTCAGGGGTTGTACCAAAAAAGTGATGGCCGTGAAGATCAATAAAACCGGGAGAAACGTACAAACCGGTGACATCAATAACTCTTTCAGAACTTTCTGCAGAAATATCAGCAGACACCCTGGCTATCTTGCCGTCTTTTACAGCAACATCCACAGGTCCATCAATATCATTTTTAGGATCAATGACATGCCCTCCCTTCAGCAACAAATCATAATCCTGAGCTTGCAGAGGCTCCAC
>JBBDRV010000125.1:0-6717 GCA_040905285.1 Balneolaceae bacterium
AATCAACTTTCCAAATCCCTTTTTATGTCCGGGGTTATGTTTGCCTCCTCCATTATGTTCATCCGCGTCATGGTGGAAGTGGCCATAGTGAATCCCATGTTGCTCAGTCAGCTCTGGATACCCCTGTTCGTTATGTTTTCCGCAGTGCTCTCAGGCGCTCTCTGGTTATGGAAACACCGCAGTAAGGCAGAGGAACCCCTTGTAGAAATTGACAATCCGTTCAATATCGGCACTGCCCTTAAATTCGGTGCCTTCCTTACACTGATACTTTTCCTGAGCGCAGGTATGGAAGAGTGGTTCGGGAACAGAGGAATCTATATCCTTTCAGTGATATCGGGTATTATGGATGTCAACGCAATCACTCTTTCCCTCTCCCGCCTTGCTATAAATGATATCAGCGGTGAGGTGGCCGTCTTCGGAATCATTCTGGCTGCAGTGACCAATACGCTTGCAAAAGGATTCATGTTTGCTTTTTTCACGGATTTCAGAGAAAGCCTCAAACTGATCGGACTGATGTTACTTGCCGGTCTTGCCGGATTGATAACTGCGGCTGTCCTGGTTTTGTAGACAGGGACAGGATTCAGGAGCTTACAATTTCATAAACCACCACGGGAGAAAAGATATGCGAATCACCCGTCCAGTTCTGAAATAAGTTCCCTGAGTTTTCCCAGCCTGGCATCGGCATCCGACTTCTTGGCCCGTTCATGATCGACTACACGTTCCGGTGCATTGCTGATAAACTGACTGTTGGAAAGTTTTTTTTCAACAGAATTGAGAAAGCCGACCGTGTCACTGATCTCCTTTTCTATGCGGCTCCTTTCTTTTTTCAGGTCGATGAGGCCTTCCAGGGGAATATATATCTCTGTTGACTCCACAACAGCGGATGCGGAAGCGGGAGGTTTGGTAATTTCAGGATCCACAGTGATCGTGTCTACGGTGAGAAGTTTCCGGAAGATCCAGCCGGCGGATTCCAGCGGGGCCGAGAATCCGTGGTCTTTTGGCTTCAGGTAGAGAGTAAGGGGTATCCTGGGTGAAAGTCGCATTTCAGCCTGGATGTTTCGAATGGAGGAGACCATCTGCTGGACCATGCTGAAAAGATGCAGGGAATCTTCGTCTATTTTGCCGCTGTCCCACTCCGGCCACCGGGAAATGATGATTGCCTCATCCGCCTGCCGGTCTTGTATCCGATGCCAGATTTCTTCAGTAATGAACGGCATAAAAGGATGCAGCAGTTTCATGAGAACTTCAAAAAATCCAAGTGCACGTTCGAGACGGTCTGACGGAATCGCCGCCCCTTTCCCATCGGTCTTGATCACTTCAATATACCAGTCGCAAAAGTCATCCCATATCAGTGAATGAATTTTTTGCAGGGCGTCATTCAGCCGGTAACGTTCAAAATCTTCATCCATCGCCCGAATCGTCTGGTGCAGGCGCGATTGCATCCACCGGTCAGCGACATTTTCATTGTCTATATGAAGGGCAGGGATGTAATCAAGGTCTTCTTCCATATTCATGGACAGAAAACGGAATGCATTCCAGATCTTGTTTGAAAAATTTCGTCCCTGTTCGCAGAGGGACTGGTCAAACAGAAGGTCATTCCCGGCAGGAGAGGAAAACAGCATTCCCGCACGAGTGCCGTCGGCCCCGAATTGACTGATCAGGTCGAGCGGATCAGGGGAGTTCCCAAGAGATTTGGACATTTTGCGCTTTTGAGTGTCCCGGACAATTCCGTGGTAGTAGACATTCTTAAACGGTTTCTCACCCCTGAATTCATAACCGGCCATAATCATTCGGGCGACCCAGAAGAACATTATTTCAGGAGCGGTCACCAGATCCTGTGTCGGGTAGTAATAATTGATTTCCCTGTTTTCAGATTCCCTGATTCCGTCAAATACAGTGATGGGCCAGAGCCAGGAGGAAAACCAGGTGTCCAGTACATCTTCATCCTGCCTGAGATCTCCGGAAGACAGTCCGGCATTACCGGATTTTTCCCTTGCTTTTTCAACAGCTTCACTGCCGGACCTGGCGATCACATAGTCATCTTCACCTGTACCGTAGTACCATGCCGGGATACGGTGTCCCCACCAGAGCTGACGTGAAATGCACCAGTCACGGATGTTTTCCATCCAGTGCCTGTAGGTATTCCTGAACTTATCCGGATGGAAACGGATTTCGCCATTCATTACATTTTCAAGAGCCGGCTTTGACAGTTCCTCCATCCGGCAGAACCACTGCAATGAAAGCCGGGGCTCGATCACAGCATCCGTTCGTTCCGAATAACCGACCTTGTTAATGATGTCCTCGATTTTCACAAGAAGGCCCAGCTTTTCAAGATCTTCGACAATGGACTTGCGCACGTCAAACCGGTCCCGGCCGGTATAGAGACGCCCCGCCTCGGATACCGTGCCGTCCTCGCGGAACATGTCAATGATTTCCAGATTATGCCGCTCACCCAGGTCATAGTCATTCAAATCATGTGCAGGAGTTACTTTGAGGCAGCCGGTTCCATACTCCGGATCGACATAGCTGTCGGCAATAACAGGAACGTCCCGCTCTACCAGGGGGATGATCGCACGTTTTCCGATCAGGTGTTTATACCGCTCGTCATCAGGGTGGACGCACACCCCGGTATCGGCCAGTATGGTTTCGGGGCGTGTGGTGGCGATGGTGACGGTTTCATCCGAATTCCTGATTTTATAACGGACATGGTAAAGGGTTGACTGCACTTCTTTATGGATCACTTCTTCGTCAGACAAAGCCGTTTTGGCTTCGGGATCCCAGTTGATCATTCTCATTCCGCGATAGATATAACCGCGGTCATATAACTGGTTGAAGCAGTCGATTACCGAATCGTAAAGCTTATCTTCAAGAGTAAACCGGGTGCGGGACCAGTCACAGGAGGCGCCCAGTTTTTTTAACTGTTGCAGAATGATGCCGCCATGCTCGTGTGTCCACTCCCACGCATGGTCTATGAACTCATCACGGGAAAGGTCTGATTTTTTTATTCCCCGGCTCCTCAGCTTTTGCACTACCTTGGCTTCAGTTGCAATGGATGCATGATCCGTTCCCGGAACCCAGCAGGCGTTTTTACCCTTCATCCGCGCCCGCCTGATCAATACATCCTGAATAGTATTGTTCAGCATATGCCCCATATGCAGAACACCCGTGACATTCGGTGGAGGAATGACTATTGAATAAGGTTCGCGTTCATCCGGCTTTGAATTAAAGTAGTCATTCGACTCCCAGTATTCGTACCATTTCTCTTCGGTGGCAGAGGAATCGTAATGTTTAGGAATGTCCTTTGTATGGGTATTATTATCGCTCATTGGTATCATGTTAACTGCAGCAGGACGGCATTCAGCCTGTCATGGCTCTGTAACCTACAGGGCTCTGTACTCATCGGGTCCTGCAGATGTGAATCACGTATTTTACCGGATCATTTAACCCGGAGCAGGCGGACTCCGAAATGTCCGTCACATGCATGTTTATGGGGTAGTGTCTGATAGGCCCTGCCTTCTTCAGTAAGAACGTCCTCCGGCAGATAACCACTCAGATCCTCAAGTTCAAAATTATCATACCTGCCGAGGAATTTCTGAATTTGATCCCAGTTCTCTTCAGGCTCGATCGAACATGTACTATATACGAGCCGGCCGCCCTTTTTGACCATGTTTGCAGCCTCATCCAGCAGCTCTTCCTGCAACCTTACAAGATCTTCAAGATCCTGTTCCGTCCGCTTCCAGCGCAAATCAGCACGTTTGCCCAAAACTCCTGTACCGGTACAGGGGGCATCGAGCAGGACACCGTCGCTTACTTTCAGGTCGATATCCCGTGCATCGGCCCGCCGGATTTTTATATTTTCCGCATTGTAACTCAATGCGCTTTCCGCCAGTTTTTCCAGTCTTTCCGGGCTGATGTCCACAGCGGTTACTGTACCTTCACCATGCATGAGATCAGCAATCATAATGGTTTTGGTGCCCGGAGCTGCACAGAGATCATAAATCTTTTCCCCCGGTTTCGGGTCCAGAATAACAGGGGCGAAACCGGCGGCAATATCCTGAATCTGGCAGAACCCCTTGTTGAGCCAGCCTTTCTGGATGAATGGCTGTACCGAATCCACCTGAAAATAACCCGGCAGCCATTCACTTTCGGTATAGCTGATTCCGGATTTCTCCATCCTCAGTTTAAAGTTTTCAGTCCTGGTACGCAGATTATTTACCCTGATGTAGTAATGTGGGTTTTGATTGTTTACCTGCATCAGTTGAAAAGCTTCACGTTCACCCAAACGCCGGGACCAGCGTTTGACCATCCATTCCGGATGAGAGAACGTGGTTGCGACAAGTTTTGTCCTGTCCTCAAATGCCGGTTTCGGAAGGTTTTCAAGATCCCTCTGAATATTCCGTAAAATGGCATTCACAAGATCACCGGATTTTGAACCGAGGGAGAGCTTGGCAATTTCCACAGACTCATTAATAGCGGCATAGTCAGGCGAGCTGTCCATGAACAGCATATCATAGAGGCCCAGCCTGAGAATATTCTTGAGTTGAGGTTTCATCTCTTCCATTGTGATGCTGGAGAATTCACCGATCAGATAGTCCAGATAGCTTCTTTTCCTCAGTATGTTCTGCACATATTCGCGGACCCGCGCCCGTTCTCTCGGTTCCAGATCATCAGCCATATTAAAGTCAATGAATCCTTCAAGGTCGAATTGCAGTAAAATATCCACACTAACCGATCTTGCTGTAAACTCTTTTTCCAAAGTCTATTCCCGTTTAAATGTTTTTATTCAGTCACCGGCATCATGCCGGATAAAAGAATAGTCAGTGCCTGATATCAGGATAACGACTGGCCGGCCTTCAGGTAAAAAGGATCATTGTTATTGATTCCGGGTCATAAAAAACGGTTAGGGTCTGTCTGCCGTAACCGGATTCCCGAACAGAAATAACAATGATCCGCCGTACCAGAATATTGCTGACACACGCTACTTTTATTTCCTTTTAAAGAATAATTAAGATAGGGTTTTCCGCTACTTTTTGCTAATAGAGACTGCTGCTTTACCTTCCTCCTGTTGAAAAAGCCCGCTGCCGGGATCTGTCTGTCCGCTCAGGGAGCGGGGGCTTGTCCGGCCGTACCAGATTTTCGGTCGATTTTCATAAAGCTGACACCAGCCGATCCTTATTCGCAAACGGAAAGGAACAGGTATACACGCATTGCATTTTGAAAGGAGATTGGGTAATTTTGGACGCTTCAAATGTTTATGAAAAAATATGTATTACAGGCGTATTTAAAACTCGTTAAAAACACTCTTACTTTAAAAATTATTTCATCGAATGAATAAAGGAATTGTAGCCCAAGTCATCGGCCCGGTCGTCGATGTTGATTTTGATAACGGACAATTGCCGTCGGTACTTAATGCCTTATTTATAGAAAGAGAAGATAAAACCCGCCTGTACCTTGAAGTGGCACAGCATTTGGGTGAAAACCGCGTAAGGACGATAGCGATGGATTCTACTGACGGGCTCGTGCGGAAGGATGTTGTATTTGATACCGGAGATTCTATTTCCATGCCTGTGGGTGAAGATATACGCGGCCGGCTCTTTAATGTAGTGGGCGAAGCCATTGACGGCATGAAGCAGCCCGGCGGAGACGAACAGTATTCCATCCACCGGCCGGCACCGAGTTATGAGGATCTGACAACGAGTACTGAAATGCTTGAAACCGGAATAAAGGTGATAGACCTTCTTTGTCCGTATGCCAAGGGCGGAAAAATCGGGTTGTTCGGTGGAGCGGGAGTGGGTAAAACCGTATTGATCCAGGAATTGATCAACAACATTGCCAAGCAGCACGGGGGCCTTTCCGTATTTGCCGGAGTGGGTGAACGTACCCGTGAGGGGAATGATCTGCTTCGTGAATTCCTTGAGTCCGGTGTGATTAAATACGGTGATGAATTTTTTGAATCAATGGAAAAGGGGGAATGGGACCTGTCCAAGGTAGACTATGAGGAACTGAAAGAATCCCAGGCCACCCTTGTCTTCGGCCAGATGAATGAACCTCCGGGAGCGCGGATGAGAGTGGCACTGTCCGGGCTGACTGTTGCAGAATATTTCAGGGATAAAGTGTCGCGGGACATCCTTCTGTTTATCGATAATATTTTTCGTTATACCCAGGCCGGATCTGAAGTTTCAGCACTACTGGGCCGGATGCCGTCGGCTGTGGGTTACCAGCCCACCCTTGCTACTGAAATGGGTAATCTGCAGGAACGGATTACCTCGACTAAAAATGGGTCAATTACCTCGGTACAGGCTATTTATGTCCCTGCCGATGACCTGACGGACCCGGCACCGGCCACTACCTTTTCCCACCTTGACGCCACCACGGTTTTGAGCCGGGCCCTGACCCAGATCGGAATTTATCCCGCTGTGGATCCGCTCGATTCAACGTCCCGCATTATCGATCCAAAAGTGGTCGGTAATACCCATTATGACTGTGCCCAGAATGTAAAAGAGATCCTTCAGAAATATAAAGATCTGCAGGACATTATCGCGATCCTCGGGATGGATGAACTTTCTGATGAAGACAAAACAGTCGTATCCAGGGCCCGCCGTGTTCAGCGGTTCCTTAGCCAGCCATTTTTTGTAGCCGAGCAATTCACCGGTCAGGAAGGGGAATACGTTCAAATCGAGGATACGATCAAAGGATTCAATATGATATTGAATGGTG
>JBBDRV010000126.1:0-6664 GCA_040905285.1 Balneolaceae bacterium
TGAGGAGTGCGGATTGTCAGAATATCCGGGAGTATATGCCCCTATAACCGGATTGTTACCATAAAAATGATCAAAGCCTCTCCACACGGACTCTTCATACAGTCCCGGGTCCGGAACATGGTGCATGCTCTGTGTCATTCCGGATGTCCCGCTGCTCCTGAATAGAAGAGATGCCTTTTTTTTTCCGCTGAGAAGAGCGCCTTCTTTAAAAGCCCGCACCGGCAACAGCGGTATGCCGTGAAGAGACGGCTCATCTGTTTCTGTAAAGCCAAAGACACGGGCAAACCTGCCGTAGACCGGGTTGTGTTCAAGCTGGTACCGGAATACCTCTCCGGCTTTGGCTTCAAAAGATATGTCAGGATTAAAAATTTTTGGCCGTATGCTCATATCCATCATATGGATGCACCCATCAGCGGTCCCTCCGGTATACCTCAGTGAGGAAGACCTTTCCTGCCTATATCAGTCCGATAGGTGGCATTATCGAATGAAATCCTGCGGACATTCCGGTAGGCATGGTCAATGGCATCACTGAGCGTCCCGCCTGTTCCCACCACATTCACTACCCTGCCTCCCGATGACAGGATTTTATCGTCTGCACGACGGGTTCCCGCATGAAAAACCAGCGCCTCATCATCGACCTGGTCCAGACCGCTTATTTCTTTTCCCTTCTCATACTCAAGCGGATAGCCTCCGCTTGCCATGACAACACAGCATGCGTACCGGCGATCCAGCTGAAGCTCTTTCTCATCCAGCCGCTGCTCTATGGTATAGACCATCAAATCGAGCAGATCATTTTTTAATAAAGGGAGAATGACCTGACATTCCGGATCACCGAAACGACAATTGTATTCAACCACTTTGGGCCCTTCATCCGTAATCATCAGGCCTACATACAGAACCCCCTTGTACGGTGTTTCTTCAAGCTGCATTCCGGTAATCGTCGGCAGGATAATTTCCTTGTTTACCCTTTCCATCATCTCGTCAGACATAACCGGGGCGGGACTGTATGCCCCCATGCCTCCGGTATTAAGCCCCGTGTCCCCCTCTCCTATACGCTTGTGATCCTGCGCATGGTGAATGATGTTGGCTGAATGGCCGTCAGAAAGCACAAAAACCGAAACTTCCTCCCCGGCCATGAACTCTTCAACCACTATTCGGTCAGATGCCCCGGCGGGAGAATCCCCACTGCCCAACTGCCGGAGCCGCAAAGTGACTTCTTCTTCCGACTCACAGATAAAAACCCCCTTTCCGGCTGCCAGACCATCTGCTTTCAGAACAACCGGATACTGATTTTTGATCCGTATGTAATCAAGTACCTCATCGAACCGGCCCGAGTCAAAAGTTTCATAAGAGGCGGTGGGAATTTTATATTTATCCATAAACTTTTTGGCAAATTCTTTGCTGCCTTCAAGCCTCGCCGCTTCCCTGCCCGGGCCGAAAACGGAAAACCCACGTTCTTCAAGATAATCAGTCAGCCCGTCTACAAGCGGTTTCTCCGGTCCGATAACGATCAGGTCAATGTTCTTTTGACGGCAAAAATCGGCTACCTGTTCAAAGTCAGACGTATCAATATCTACATTTACTGCGATTTCTTCCGTGCCTGTGTTGCCGGGAGCGACATAGAGTGCACCCAGATGATCAGACTGACAAAGCTTCCAGGCGATTGCATGTTCACGTCCGCCTCCGCCGATAAGCAAAACATTATTCACCGTCATTCCACGCCTGTTTTTTCGGCAATATCAATAATTTCCAGAAAACTCTCTGCTTTCAGGCTGGCTCCGCCGATCAGTCCGCCGTCTACATCCGGCTGGTTCAGCAGGGATTCGGCATTGCCGGGCTTCATGCTTCCCCCGTACAGTATGCGGATATCAGCAAGCTGTCCGGCACTCCACAATTCGCCCAGATAATTTCTGATAAACAGATGCATCTCCTGTGCCTGTTCAGGGGTAGCCGTTTCACCGGTCCCGATAGCCCAGACAGGTTCATAGGCAATGGTCAGACGTGAAGCATCCTCTTCTGTCAGCTTGCCTGTGACCTGCTGCAGCTGATCCATCACAACCTGCTCCTGATCGCCGCTTTTACGGTGCTCAAGATTTTCACCCACGCACAAAATCACCTGAAGCCCGTCCCTGATGCTTTTTTTAACTTTTCTTGCAATCAGTTCGTCAGTTTCGTTGAAATAGTCCCTTCGTTCGGAATGGCCGATAATGACATAGTCACAACCGGCCTCTTTCAGCATGGATGTACTTATTTCTCCGGTATACGCCCCGTTGTCCTCATGGTACACATTCTGGGCCCCAACCTGCACGGGAACTGACTGAAGATGGGACACTGCAAGATGCAATGAAACAAACGGGGGGCAAACAACGACATCCGAAACAAGCTTTCGCCCGCCCAGACTTCTCTTCAGGGCTTTAAGCAGGTTTTCGGCCTCGAGCGGACCGGCATTCATTTTCCAGTTGCCGGCGATTAAGGCAGATCTCATGACGGTTCCTCCTGGTCGTTTTTGAGGACTATCTGGAGCCCCCGTATGATGTCGTTGAATTCCGTTCCCTCGTATTTGCGGACGACCCTCCCCTGCTGGTCCACCAGGATCCGGGTGGGCACGACATTGATGTTGAATGTTTCCACCAGATCATCAGCGTCAAATGAACCCGGCTGAATAAAGGGCCAGAGCCGGGCCCTCTCCTCAAAAAAGGCATTGAGAACAATATCATTTGCACCGAACGGTATGGTAATAAAGTTGACACCGTAATTCTTGTATATATGATGAATGGCTATATTCCGATCGAACTGATCCTGGTAAAGCACATTGTCAAGTCTGGTAAATTCGAGAATATAGGGAGAACCCGTCATTCCCGCTTTGGTAAGGCTGTCTCCCTCAACAGACAGCACAGCAAATTCAGGAAGGTCGGAGCCGGGAGCCAGCAGAGTCAGGTCGCTTTCAAAACGCTCTGCCCATGTGGACGCCTCCCTGTATTTTAAATACCGGTCCTTGAACTGATCCAGTTCCAGGCGGGCAGATTCTACCCGGGCGCTGTCATACAACAAATTAATCCTGTTCCTTTTCAGTTCCATCCGGATGCGGTCATCGCTGCTGTGCCGTTCAAGGCTGTCGATGTAGGCGAGTGCATAATCCAGGTCCTGCTTTCCTGCGTAATACCGAACCCCGATCCGGGAAGCAAACGGTATCAGGTGAGGATCATCTTCCACAGCTTCTTTCAGGCGCTGCATCATCAACTCATTCTCCAGTCCTTCCAGAATCCGGATAGATGTGGCTGCAGACCGCTGACCGGCAAAAGTTCCCTTGTTTTCAGAATAGAAATCCCAAAACAGGTCACTCCATTTTTTTATTTCCAGGTTCAGGGTATCAGCTGAGACCATACCTGCACCGGCAAACTGATAAAGCCTGCTGACTCCTGCCTGAAGCCTCCGGTAGGAATCAAACAGTTCATTTTCTTCAGACTCTATAACCATACTGTTTTCAAAGTCCGGAAACTCACCACTTATCTTGATAGTGTCTTTCTCCACCAGGATAACGTCCACAAGGGCCAGGTCTTCCCCGTGCCGGGACAGCGCAAGCGAATGCACACCAGACCTCGGGAACCGGGCCTCACCTTCATAGATCCCTGCAGAATCCGTAACGGCATGGAACAGTGTGTCCGACAGTTGCCCCAATGAATCGGGTTCCACTATCCGGAGTTGAAAACCACTGTAGTTTCGAAGGGTATCCAGTTCGGGGTCTACCGTTATCTGTCCTTTTAAGTAAGCCGTCCGGAGCGGTTCCGCCTGATCGGTTTTACCGCAGGCAGAAATAAGTATAGTAACTGCCAGGGGCAGAACCAGGTAGCAAATTCTGTACATATCTGTTTTAACCTAAATGCTAATTGCTTTCGAGTTTGTCGGTAATCAAATCCCGGACCTGCCTGGGATTGGCTTTACCCTTGGATTGCTGCATTACCTGCCCGATGAAAAAACCGATTAGCTGCTTCTTGCCTTCTTTGTATTTCCGGACTTCATCCGGATTGCCTTCAACTACCGTATTGATGATAGGTTCGATAAAATCAGAATCCGAAACCTGGAGAAGATTCATTTCTTCGGCCAGGGCTTCAGGCGACTGATCACTGTCGAGCATCCGGTTGAAAATCGACTGCATGGCGGAGGAGTTGATCTTGTCATTGATTTTCAGATCAATCAATTTCGACAGACGGTCAGCCTTTATGGGAAACTCGCTGATATGGATGCTTTTTTCATTTAAAACCCGCAACACTTCAGTCATTATAACATTGGCCACTGCCTTGGGCTGATCCAGGTGGTCAAGGACATTTTCGAAATAATCTGCCAGACCTCGATTTTCTGTAAGGGTGACCGCATCTTCCTCGGTCAGGCTGAGTTCGCTCATAAATCGAGCGCGCCGGGTATCAGGCAGCTCCGGAAGCTCTTCCCTGATTTTGTCCAGCATCTCTTTCGTTACAATCACCGGCGGAATATCGGGTTCGGGAAAGTACCGGTAGTCATGAGCCTCCTCTTTCGTCCGCATCTGTCTGGTTTCCATCTTGTTCACATCCCACAACAGCGTCTGCTGAACAACTTTCCCTCCAGACTCAACCAGATCTATCTGCCTGCTGATTTCATACTCGATGGCACGTTCCACATTTCTGAAGGAGTTCATGTTTTTTAGCTCTGTCCGTGTTCCCAGTTCCTTCTGTCCCCGCGGACGCACCGAAACATTTGCATCACAGCGAAGACTGCCTTCTTCCATGTTGCCGTCACAGATTCCCAGATATTGAACGATCTGCTTAATTTTAACCAGATAGGCATATGCTTCCGCCGGCGTGCTTATTTCCGGCTCCGAGACAATTTCAATCAGGGGAACCCCTGCCCTGTTAAGATCAATCAATGTATTGCTGGGGTCCTGGTCATGAATCGACTTGCCGGCATCCTCTTCCATATGGATACGTGTCAGACCGATCGTTTTTTCATAATCGGCCAGTTCTATATGTATGGCTCCTTCATAGCAGATCGGGGTGTCAAATTGTGATATTTGATATCCTTTGGGAAGATCGGGATAAAAATAGTTTTTTCTGGCAAAAATAGACTTTTCCGCTATGCTGCAATCGGTTGCCAGGCCCATTTTGACTGTATATCGAACCAGGTTTTCATTTAATACGGGAAGGGTTCCAGGATGGCCGATACAAAGGGGTGAAATCCGGGTATTCGGCGGACCACCGAACTTCGTGGATACCGGTGCAAAAGCTTTACTTTTTGTCAGTAGCTGCGCGTGCACCTCAAGGCCTATTACCGCCTCATATTTTTCATGTGCAATTGTTGACATGCAGAATATTTAATTAAGCAGTTTAGTCAGCTAAGATAATCAAGATCGGAAGGAATAGGAATTGTAAATAATATTTTGATTAAACAGGAATAAACGTTGGCTTACAAGCCAGTCGCTGCGATATCAACTTATTTCCAGGCCATACAGCTGTTGAGTGACACAATGGATGCCGCCCTGCCCCCATACAAGATCGGAAGAGGGAATACCGGCCACCTCACGGTCCGGAAAATACTGTTTCAGCAGGTTCCTGGCCTGTTCATCATATCGTTTATCATAAAACGGCATCAGTACGACCCCGTTTGCAATATAAAAATTGGCGTAGCTTGCAGGAACAAATTCAGAACCGTCTGCGGTTTTTCCTTCAATTCTTGTATCGGGCAGGGGCAACGTCTCGATATGGAGAGGCTCTTCAAGAAGATCCTGTGCACGCTTTAACAAATCGTGGTTTTCCTGCAATACAGCAAAATTGACATCATCCCTGTTTTCTGCCAGAACAGTCAAAACCGTATTTCTGTCAAGAAACCGGCAGAGATCATCAACATGTCCGTCCGTATCGTCCCCGGCCAGCCCCGCCTTCAGCCAGATGATCTTATCGACACCCAGGTAGTTCCGGAGGGCCTGTTCAACCTCACTCTTGTGCAGGCCTGGATTTCTGTTGGGGTTGAGCAGAACGGATTCAGTGGTAATAAGCACGCCCTCCCCATTGGTTTCGACCGATCCCCCTTCCATAACCATTCCCGGACGAAACCTGGTGAGGTTATATCTGCGTGATATGAATTCAGGGATCCTGTTGTCATCACCGAAAGGTGAATACTTCCCGCCCCAGGAGTTGAATTCCCAGTCCGTCACCGCATATTCCAACCGGTTTTTGAACTTTCTGAAGATAAAGACGGGACCGCAGTCACGTGCCCAGACGTCATTGACCGGATATTCTGTCAGAAATATTCTGCCCCTGTCCAGTTCAAGCTCCCCCAGCCGTTTTTCTGCTCTTCGGATGGCTGCCGGCTCAGCCAGAAGCAGGATGGGCTCATATCTGTGAAGAACCTGAATGATGTCAAGAAAGACCGTTTCAACCCGGTGAAGTCTGTCACCCGGCCACGTCTTGCGATTGGACGGCCAGTGAAGCTGGGTAGCCGCATGACGATGCCATTCTGCCGGAAATTCATAGCCCAGCTTTGCAGGAACGTCATTCATATCTGATTAATTTTCATTTTCGGTGATTGCAGAGGAATGAAACAGACAGGATTCAGGACCATCTTTTTAAAATGGGGGTATAGCTGTCGATTCGCCTGTCCCGGAAAAACGGCCATGTCTGGCGATGTTTTTCCA
>JBBDRV010000127.1:0-6626 GCA_040905285.1 Balneolaceae bacterium
CCGTGCCTGAAAGCACGATAGCCACCATGCCGTCTTTAGCATATTCGGCCAATGACCGGAAAAACAGGTCAATGGTTGTGTGCCCGTCATGTCTCGCCGCCGGTTTTGTCAGTTCCACGTGGCCGCCGGTCACCTTCAGGACCTTTTTGGGCGGGATAATGTACACATGATCGGGCTTCATCTTCGTTTTTCCCTTCACCTGCATGACCTTCATAGACGTATGCACCTGCAGCAACTCCGCCAGGCTGCTCGCATGATCAGGCGAGAGGTGAACAACAACAACAAAGGCCATGCCGCAGTGTTCAGGGACGGCGTCAAAAAAATCATTCAGGGCATTCAGTCCTCCGGCCGAGGCGCCGATCCCTACAATCGGGAATTCCCCCTCCTTTACCGACTGCGCTTGCTTGCCTTGTTTTGTTTTTGCCATTGTTTTTTGTCTGAATCTACAATCATTCGTTCACCGGTGACTTACCCATTCCCAGAATTTCGCGGCTTGAGAATCGAATCCTCGAAAAGCCAGAAGGCTCTCTTCATGGACCAACTCCATGCTAATGTTTTGCAGGAGTTTGGAATCAGCCAGTTCCTTTTCAATGTTCTCCTGGCTGAGTTGCCATTTCTCTGTCAACTCTTCATTGCTATCGCCAGGTTTGTTCCTTTTAGAGCACATCTTGATATTTGTTATGAACCTTAACTCTGATTTTATCATATAAACATACAATGAACAATCAGTTTTTCCGAATTAGTCAGAGATCATGGCAGCATTATAAAACGGCCAGTTAGTGAATTCATTTGTAAAAGAAAAGAAGGAGTCGTATTTTTATCGTAAAATTACGATGATATGAAATAAATGACATGAAACCCGACATGAAAAAATCGAGTACAGTAGATCCCTCGGACAAAGCCATTGCGCGATCCGCTGCCATTGCCAAAGCTCTTGGTCATCCGGTAAGAATTATCATTCTGAAGATTCTGGCAGAGAGAGACACCTGCTTTTGCGGGGATATCACACAAGTTATACCGCTGGCACAATCGACCGTCTCACAGCACTTGAAAGCTTTAAAAAAAGCCGGATTGATCACCGGAGAGGTTGAAGGGGTCAGAACATGCTACTGTTTGAACCCGGACGGCATCCAGGACCTGAACAGGTTGCTAAATGATCTGGCCGAAGAATTGTTGAAACCCACGATTAAAAACTGTTGCTGATAGAATGAAAATAGCCCTCTTTAGTGATATTCACGCCAATATTGAAGCACTGAATGAAGTCTTACAAGACATTGATTCCAAAAAACCGGATGCCATCTACTGTCTTGGGGATCTGGTTGGGTACGCTCCGTTTCCGAACGAAGTGGTCGAAACAATACGGTCTCGCGGAATTCCTGTCATCGCAGGGAATTATGATCAGGGTGTCGGCCTGGGCAGTGACGATTGCGGTTGCGCTTACAAAACAGAGGAAGACCAGAAGCGGGGAGTAGATTCCATCACCTTCACGAATCAAACGGTCAGCGCTGAAAACCGATCTTATCTGCGGTCTTTACCAGCCCACTTGAGGATTGAATTCGGGGTCAATGAAAATCCATGGAATATGCTCCTGGTGCATGGCAGCCCCAGGAAAATCAACGAGTATCTTTTTGAGGACAGAGCCGATAAAAGCATCCTCCGAATGATGGAGAAGGCCGATACGCACCTGATGGCTTTTGGCCATACCCATATTCCCTATCATAAAAAAATCAGAGATCAGGCCGGCAACATCCGTCATGCCATCAATATCGGATCCGTAGGGAAACCCAAGGACGGTAATCCCGATGCCTGTTACGTGATTCTGGAATGGGAAGGAGATCTTGACCTTACTCGTGAAGAGGCACTGGATGTTTCGTTTGTCCGGGTGCCGTACGATGTTGAAAAAGCTGCCAGGGCTGTTGAAAAGAGTCCTCTTCCCAACCCGTTCGCCGACATGCTGAGAAATGGCGGCCAATAATTCCTGTATTGAACGCACGACATGTTATTGAATATAACGCACGACATGTTATTGAATATAAAAAGATCATTGATTGACTCATTGTCTTGTAAAATATCAATACCCGGACTTCTCTCTTCTCTTGTGGAATTGACAAAAATCTCTCTTAACACAAATCTTAAACAATAAGCTGTGTCTGAATCCAACAAATCCATTGATTTTTTTGAAAAATATCTGACGATCTGGGTACTTCTCTGTATCGGTGTGGGTATCCTGATAGGATATCTGGCCGGAGATTCCATAGAGGTCCTAAGCGATCTGAATGTCTACAGCGTCAATATTCCCATTACCCTTCTGATCTGGGCCATGATTTATCCGATGATGCTGCAGATCGATTTCGCATCCCTGAAAGACATCGGCAGGTCGCCAAAAGGTATTGTCTGGGTCGTGATCATCAACTGGCTGGTGAAGCCCTTCACCATGGCCTTTTTTGCCTGGCTTTTCTTTTCGCAGCTTTACAGCGCCTGGATCGATCCTACAATGGCAAACGAATATATAGCCGGGGCCATATTGCTTGGGGCCGCACCCTGTACGGCGATGGTGTTTGTCTGGTCCTACCTTTCGGACGGTGACCCGAACTATACGCTGGTACAGGTGTCCGTCAATGACTTACTGATCCTGATTCTTTTTATACCCATTGTCGCGTTTCTTCTGGGGATTACGGATATCACCATTCCCTATGAGACGCTGGTTAGCTCCATCGTGGCCTTTGTGGTGGCTCCACTGGTTGCAGGTTATGTCACCCACAAGGTGTTGGTTAAAGCCAAAGGATTGAAATGGTATACCACTCAATTCCTGCCGATGTTCAAGCCTGTATCCATCTCGGCACTGCTGATCACTCTCGTCCTGCTCTTTGCCTATCAGGGGGAGCGCATACTCGCTGAACCGCTTCTGATTCTGCTGATTGCAATCCCCCTGATCATCCAGACCTATTTGATATTCTTTTTGGCCTGGTACGGTGGCAAATGGATCAATCTGAACTATCAAACCTGTGCACCGGGAGCGATGATCGGAGCCAGCAACTTCTTTGAGCTGGCCGTAGCGGTTGCCATCATGCTGTTCGGGATTCAATCCGGCGCCGCTCTGGTGACGGTAGTCGGCGTTCTGATCGAAGTTCCGATCATGCTATCGCTGGTCCGGTTTGCGAATAGCCGAAAATTCTCATACGCTGTGAAGCAAGATAATGCGCCTGAGCCCGACCCTCACAAGTCCGTTGCGGAAACAACGGGTTCTTAAAATTCTTCATGGTCTGCTATCCCGGATAGGAATTTACAATCCGCCTTTTGCGTTTAATAGTGCAAATTCATTAACAAGATCTCACCATCAACAAGAGAAAGTTTACAGCTCGTATCATTTCTTTGGAGGAAGCCTATAAGGTCAGCACGAAACTGGCTGCAGATATTATGGCATCCGGGGATAGATTTGATATGGTCATTGCAATTGCCCGTGGTGGCTTTCCACCCTCCCGCTTTATCTGTGATTTTCTCAATATCGAAATACTTTCGTCTGTACAAATCAACCATTATAAAAGCGGAGGAAGGGAAGAAAAAATAGAAGTTATTGATAAAATCGGACGATCAATACAGAATAGAAACGTGTTATTGATCGATGATGTAAACGACACGGGAGATACATTGAAGCTGGCGCATGATTATCTGAGCAGATTGAACCCGGCGATATTAAAATCGGGGGTACTGCATGAAAAGAGTAACACAAGCTTCACTTCTGATTTTAAGGGGAAAATCCAACATGAATGGGAATGGCTGATTTATCAGTGGGCCGCAGCAGAAGATGTGCACGAATTTTTAATAAAACAGGGAATGCAAAATGCTGATGTCAATACTGCCAGAGATTTTCTTGCGCAAGAATACAACCTGTCTATAGACGACCGGTTAATGGAACAGATACTACAAATGAAAGAAAATTATTCCTGATCCTCACGGCAATGAATACAGAACTTGTCAAATCAATGATTTAATTACTTGGGAACAAACGCAATCCATCGTTTTGTTCTTTTATGAAAATCAAAGAGGGCGAAAGTATCTATATCCGGTTTACTTAAAACTAATTCGTGCCAAAGATATACGATGCGGCTTTCAATATCATTGGATGGTTTTACTTCATTGTTCTCCCCACAATGGGCGAATAATGTCAGCTTTACATTTTCAGTACTTATGTCAACTTCGATGCAATTCTGTTTACCCATGACACGGTTTTTATTGATTTCACTTTTAATCCATTCGAAGTTTTCTTCATGAAATGATTGAGTTTTATCAGCTATTTTAATTTTTATCATCCTGCCTGTTTGATTGTTTTTGACTTTCCTTAAAGGTACGGATTGCTGTTCACAATATGTACTCCGGAGCTTGTATAAGCTGCAACGATTTGGAACAGACGGACTCAGAATGAATAATTAATCCAATAATGCACTCATTTCACCACTGTAAGTGATCGTCAACTCATGCATGGCACGGGTGCAGGCGATGTAAAGCATGCTTCGATCTACTTCCGTTACGTAGTTTTCTTGTGTGACCTGGGGAACGATCACCTGATCAAATTCGAGACCTTTGGCAAGATGGGCACTGGTGATGAGTACCCCGGCACTGAGGGTTTCACTTCCAGGAGTTACAAGGTTGGCAGACTCTCCCGCCTTTTCAATGTATTTATGCAGTGACCCTGCCTGTTTCTGTGTCTTGCAAAGAATCCCCAGAGTGCTTTTCTCCGACCTGTTGAACTCGCCGATCATTTCCGTGATCGCTCTTTTTTCGTCACCGGCTTTATCAAAAGAGATAATTTCCGGCTCCCCGCCATGCCGTTCAACAGGTTCTACTTCTGTATGAGGTGAGATTCGTTGAGAAAATCTTGTGATTTCCCAGGTGGACCGGTAACTCTTGACCAGCGTGACATCTTCAGCGTCCGGGAATATATCTTTGATATCCTGAGAGGTAGTCGAGCTGTAGGGGTTCACATTCTGATTGGCATCTCCCAGGATGGTCTTGTTGCATGGAAACAATCTGGAGAGCACCGCATACTGCGCTGCTGTATAGTCCTGCATTTCATCCACAATGATATGTTTTACCTTGCTGAACGTTTCAATTCCTTCCAGTTTCATTTTAAGATAGATGAGCGGAAACAGATCGGCATATTAAAAGGCAGTCCCTTTTGCATATTGAAACATATCCGGTCGTCCCAGCCAGTCGTAAAACTCTTTGTACAGGACACGCAGATTGGTGCTCCCCATCATTTTTTTTACGGCTGATCGGATCTTCTTCTTTTCGTCGGCCTTCAGATCATATCGGAAATCCTTTTTGATCTTCTTAATTACATCGCTGGCAATGGCTGTCTGGCGTCGCATCACGGGCAGATGGGAGTTTGCGGAAAACCGCTGCCGTATAAACCGGGCGGGAACTGACTTGTAACGAATCGGGATATCTTCCTCGGCGAAACGTTCCCGTTTCAGCCAGTTCGTATAGGAGGTAAGTTTGTCAAGATAGGTCCGGGTGGCTTTAAACTCGATTCGATTGATATAATCAGAGTTGTGGCTTTCCAGCAGGTGATTCACCTGGTCAAAGAAGCTTTGAAACGTGTACTTGCCATTCAACACCCGCTTTGCCAGTGCCTCCATTCCCATCTCGGGAATGGTGTCTTCCCCCAGCTCCGGCAAAACATTGGAAATATAGTCCGAAAAAACCTTGTTGGGAGAGATGATCATGATGTCGCGGGAACTGATCGACTCTTTAAACCGGTAGAGCAAAAAAGCGATACGGTGCAGGGCAATCGAGGTCTTCCCCGAACCGGCCACTCCCTGGATGATCAGTACGGGTGAGGTTTCATTTCGAATGATGGCATTTTGATCACGTTGAATCGTGGCGACAATATTTTTCATTTTATCATCGCCCGACCGGCTTAGTTCTTTTTGCAGTACGTCATCCCGGATGTACAAATCCGACTCCAACATCATTTCCATTTCACCGTCTTTGATGCGATACTGACGTTTGCGAACAATTTCACCCTCTCTGGTACCTGATGGCGCCTCGAAAGACGCTTCTCCTGGTTCAAAGTCATAAAACATACTCGATACGGGAGCCCGCCAGTCGTGGATAAGATTTTCGTTCTCTTCCTCGTCAAAATAGGAGTGCATCCCGATATAGACCGGGGTGGCTTTTTCCGATCCCGCTTCTGAAAAATCAATACGGCCAAAGTAGGGAGATGCAATCAGTTTCTGCAGCCGGGTCTTATAGGCCACAGCCGCCTCACCAGAAATCGCCTGCATATTTACCGATTGTTTGATCGAAGCTTTTTCGGCAGCGTCCATCCCCGTTTTGTTTTCATACATGTAGTTCTTCTGCTCCTGGAGCTCTTGTGACTGCCTGGCAACAGTTGAATCCACTTTCCGGTAGGCATTCTCCAGTTTTTCAATCATCCGATTGAGGTATTTCCGCTCGTCTGTCTCAGTTTTGTTAAACATGTACAGTAGTGTCCAATTGTTAGTCAAAGAGCCCCAACTGGTTACGAGTATGGGCCTCTAAATCCGTGAGTGATTCGTCGGAGAATAGCTGTTTGAGCGTCATACGCTCCAATATGGCTACACTCAGAACTTGCATCATCGTGT
>JBBDRV010000128.1:0-6619 GCA_040905285.1 Balneolaceae bacterium
TGTGAATCTCGACAAGGCTCGCCTTTTGCTATGGCCGGTCAAGAAAAAATACGGCAGGAACATTTCGTGGTCCGATCTGATGATCCTTGCCGGGAACTGCGCTCTGGAATCCATGGGATTCACGACATTCGGTTTCGCCGGTGGACGTGAAGATGCCTGGGAACCCGGGGAGGATGTTTATTGGGGGGCTGAAGGCGAATGGCTCGGAAGCGAGCGCCACGCCGAGGACGGAGAGCTCGAGACGCCGCTTGCCGCCGACCACATGGGCCTGATCTACGTAAACCCGGAAGGGCCGCACGGGGAACCGGACCCGGCAAAGGCAGCGCACTTCATTCGACAGACGTTCGCCCGCATGGCGATGAATGACGAGGAAACGGTTGCGCTCATTGCCGGCGGACATACGTTCGGGAAAGTCCATGGCGCCGCTTCCGAAGATCACCTGGGTCCTGACTCCGAGACCGCCTCTATCGAGCAGCAGGGTCTCGGCTGGCAAAACAGCTTTGGCACCGGTAAAGGATCTGACACGATCACCAGTGGGCTGGAAGGAACCTGGACCGAAACGCCTACACAATGGAGCAACAAGTTTCTGGATAATCTGTTCAATTACGAATGGGAGCTGACCAAAAGCCCGGCCGGCAAATGGCAGTGGAAACCGGAGGACGGCGCCGGGGAAGGCACCGTTCCGGATGCACATGAGCCGGACAAAAAGCATGCTCCGTTTATGCTTACCACGGACCTCTCACTGAAAGTGGACCCGGAATACGAGAAGATCGCTAGGCGGTTCCATGAGCATCCGGATGAATTTGCAGACGCTTTCGCCCGTGCGTGGTACAAGCTCACCCACCGTGACATGGGCCCCAGAGAACGCTACCTGGGACCGGAAGTTCCCGAAGAAGAACTGTTGTGGCAAGATCCCATACCCGAAGTGAGCCACGGGTTGATTGACCAAAAGGACATTACCTGGCTCAAAGCCGGGATCCTGGACTCGGGATTGACCGTGTCCGAACTGGCTTCCACCGCCTGGGCGTCCGCTTCAACATTTCGCGGATCCGACAAGCGAGGGGGTGCAAACGGTGCACACATACGTCTGGCTCCGCAGAAAGACTGGGAAGTCAACAATCCCGATAAACTGGCGACCGTACTCAAGGCGCTCGAAGCCATACAGAAGGAGTTTAACAGGGCTCAATCCGGTGATAAAAACGTTTCCATGGCCGATCTCATCGTTCTCGGCGGATGCGCGGCTGTCGAGAAAGCTGCTGAAAAGGCAGGCCATAAGGTAACCGTGCCGTTTATCCCGGGACGTGCCGATGCATCACAGGAGCAAACCGATGTGGAATCATTCGATTACCTTGAGCCGGGTGCGGACGGATTCCGTAACTACTTCAACCCCAGACATAAAACAACAGCGGAAGAGATGCTGGTTGACAAAGCCCAGCTGCTCACGCTGACGGCCCCTGAAATGACTGTGCTCCTTGGCGGCATGCGTGTGCTTGACACCAACTACGATCAGTCACAGCATGGGGTTTTCACCGATCGTCCGGGAGTCTTGACGAACGACTATTTCGTGAACCTGCTTGATCTGAGTACGACCTGGAAAGCGACGTCGGATAAACAGGACGTCTTTGAGGGCCGCGATCGCACGTCCGGAGAGAAAAAGTGGACCGGGACCCGCGTGGATCTGATCCACAGTTCAAACTCCGAACTGCGGGCGCTTGCTGAAGTCTATGCCACTGAAGGTGCCGAAGAGAAGTTCATAAAGGACTTTGTTGCAGCCTGGGACAAGGTTATGAACCTGGACCGGTTCGACCTGGATTGATTTTATATTCGGGTGCATTACTATGCCACTGAGTTGCCGGACATCCGGCGGATTTATGGATAAGCCACTTTGCTGTAGTAACAGCCTGATCTCTAAACATTTCTATTATTTTCAGCTTCTCATTTTCCTATACCCGGTCTGATATAATCATTTAATATATTGCTTTTATATACCCGAAAAGGTATAATATCTATGAAAACATAAATATTATACCCTTGAAGGTATACTATGGCTAGTACGAAGGAATTGATCGATTTTGTAAAGACTCGTCGGAATCACTTGGGTCTGACCCAAAAAGAGCTGGCCGAACGAGCCGGTGTTGGACTTCGATTTATTCGGGATTTAGAGCAGGGGAAGGAGAGTCTTCAGCTGGACAAGGTGAACCAGGTACTTGTGTTGTTCGGCCATAAAATGGGACCGATTAAAATTGAGGACCGCGATGAGTTATAGAAAAGCTGACATCTATGTGAATGGCACAAAAGCCGGGGTGCTCGAAGAGACGGAATCCGGCTATCGATTTCAATATGATTCAGAATACCTTTCTCACGAGAAGCCCGAGTTGGTAAGCTTAACGTTGCCTCTTCAGCAAGAACCGTATGAATCGCACGTACTGTTCCCTTTTTTTGACGGGCTGATACCGGAAGGTTGGCTGCTTGATGTGGTTGAAGACATCTGGAAAGTCAGTCCGAAAGATCGAATGGGTCTGCTGCTGGTGAGTTGCCTGGACACCGTTGGAAACGCAAGCGTGAGGGAGTCATGAATAGGTGCCTGATTTGCGCCGACTCCGTGAATAATGAAGAACATTATCATCCGAAGTGTTTACAGAAATTATTCGATAGCAAAGAGACACCGGATTTAAATGTCAGTTATAGTGAATTGTCGGAACTGGCTAAAAAGTCTGTGCATAAGCGAGTGACTGTTCCGGGTGTACAAACCAAGTTGTCGCTGCAGATTGAAAAGAAAGCTCAAGGAACCAGTAAGCTTACCATCGTTGGTTTATGGGGGCGGTATATTTTGAAACCCCCATCAAACCGATGGCCTGAACTTCCTGAAAATGAACACTGTACCATGATGATGGCCGAGGTCGCCGGTATAGAAACCGTGTCTTATGGATTGATTCATCTCGCTTCGGGTGAACTCGCTTATATCACAAAGCGAATGGATCGTGATGAACAAGGTAATAAATTTGCTATGGAAGACATGTGTCAACTTACCGGGCGTTTAACCGAAGACAAATATAAGGGATCCCATGAACAGATAGCCAGAACGGTTAAACAGTTTTCCGCCAACCCCCTGTTTGATCTAACACGACTGTTTGAATTGGTTCTATTCAGCTATCTAACCGGTAACGGTGATATGCACCTGAAGAACTTCTCACTGCTTAACGATCCGGAATTGGGCTGGAAATTAGCTCCAGCTTATGATCTCTTGTCCACAAGACTCGTCATACCCGAAGAGAAAGATCCTGAAGCGCTGGCACTGACTCTAACAGGCAAGAAAAGCAACTTCCAGCCCATATCGTTTAATGAATTCGGAAAAAGCATTGGCCTGAATGAAAAACAGGTCACAAATATTGTTGAAAAACTCCTCAGCAAGAGAAAAACATTTAACGAAACCGTTGAAAAATCCTTTTTATCTGACGGAATGAAGGATACATATAAAGTGATCCTGTCAAGAAGATTTAACGTTTTTGAATAATAATAATAGGGTATACCATTCACTTCGGTCGTACAGAGAGTCTTTCGGGTGAGGTCGCTTACCGTTTTGCCGTCGGTTTTGCACTATTCGCCCCTGAACGAAATAAATGCAATGTAGATTCCTGCAAGAAATCCAGCAGCCACAAGCAGGACTGTGTATGGAGCAAATATCTGCGGCCAATTTGCCCCGATAGCAATACCAAGAAATAGCAGTGAAAGTTTGAAAATTGCTAGTTGCAACAAGGTGAACGTATAGTTCTTTAATAGTTTCATGTTCGTTTCCTTTTGAAAATCCCTGGTTTTGTGATGTAGTGTATCTTGTAAGATAGTCAGTCTCTCGTTATCCTATTTTCCGGATGTCACAATCAACCCGCAAGAATGTCGTGATTACCACGGGCGCGGTTGCATGCAAGACATTAAGTTGCGATAAGGAACATTTATTATCAAACCCCTTCCAGGGGTTTAATCATAAGCCATAATGTCAAACTACCTTCTCACTCAATTGGATCTTCACCAGCGGCTCTACCAGAATGTACTGGATGGATTTACGGATAAAGAAACCAACCGGCGTCCGTATGGCGATGCTACGATGAATCACGTAAAATATTTGGCCGGGCACCTGTTGAATTCCCAATACGGCCTCGCAATGATTGCCGGGCTGGAACCCGAAATAAAATGGAACGAGCTGTTTGCCGTGATGGGGCAGTCGGTGGCGAAGGATGATTATTCCTACCCTTCCATCGAAGAAATTAAAAGTGAGTGGAATGTTTTGCATGAACCGGTACGAAAAGGACTTGAGGCATTAACGACAGACGATCTCACAAAAATCCCTCCTCCCCCTTTTGATGAAGTAGCAGAAACCGTCGGAGAACTGTGGGCGTTTATCAATCACCACATTGCCTACCATATCGGGCAAATCAGCATTTTGAGAAAGGCTTTTGGGAAGGAGCCAATGAGTTATCAGTAAGTAAACGGGGACCTGAAAAAAGCATACGTTGCCGGAATCAGGCAGGTTTTCCTCACTGTCAGGAACACAAAAAAGAGCTGGTCACCATAATATTTGGTAAACAACAACATCTACGAACAGGGAGAAGATATCATTATGACTAAAACAAAAATAGCACTTCCGGCAATTGTATCACATGAAGAGTGGCTCACTAAAAGAAAAGCCTTGCTCAAAAAAGAGAAAGAGCTTACCCGGACCCGCGATGAATTAAACGCCGAAAGGCGACGGATGCCGATGGTACGGATTGATAAAGATTATAAATTTGAAGGACCGGAAGGAGCCGTAAACCTTCTCGATTTATTCGAAGACCGTCTCCAACTTATTATTTACCATTTTATGTTCGATCCGGATTGGAAACAGGGCTGCCCGAGCTGTTCGGCCTGGGCGGATCACATCGCCCGGGGACATCTCCATCACCTGCATTCGCGTACTACCACATTGGCTTTGGTTTCGCGAGCCCCATTCAATAAAATTGATCCATTTAAGAAGCGCATGGGCTGGACCACTCCATGGTACTCCTCCTGCGGCAGCGATTTTAATTATGATTTTCATGTGACACAGGACGAAACCGTTGCACCCGTACAATACAATTATCGAGACAAAGCGACACTGGAACACTTAGGCCAACACTATCATACCAAGGGCGAACAACCGGGCCTGAGCTGTTTTCTGCGAAACAGTAACAACGTTTACCACACCTATTCCACCTATGGCCGGGGGGGCGAGACGGTTGGCGGCGCTTACTATTTTCTCGACCTGACCGCACTTGGCCGGCAGGAAGAATGGGAAGAACCCAAAGGACGTGTAACCGGTCTTGGCGCCAATGCAGGCAGCAGCAAAATTCTTTATCCTGATGAATATGAAAGCTTAAATAAACAGTAAATTTTTGCTCTTCGCGGTTTCTTTTTATCCAAAGATGCTAAGCGCAAAGAAAAACCCCACACATAAGTGGCAGTATCAAAGATCAAATCGAAAGAAAGATGCCGAAAGAATAACTAAAACAACCAATCAAATGGCACCGGGAAAATCTGCTCCGGCAAAATCATGACTGACATGAGAAAAATAATCTACGCTCAACTCGTCTCTCTGGATGGATATATCGAAGATTCCGATGGAAACATTAACTGGACGAAACCGGGGGAAGAACTGCACCGGCATTTTAACGAACTGGAGAGGAATCTGGGTATCAATTTCTACGGGAGGAAGACGTCGGAAGCGATGGATTTTTGGCTGACAGCCGATCAACAGCCGGATTTAAAAGATTATGAACTTGAATACGCCCGGCTCTGGCAGGAAACCCAACGAATCGTTTTTTCCAAAACGCTGGATGAAGTAAAGGGAAAAGCTGATTTAAAACGAGAAGTTGATCCCGTTGAAATTCGCAGTCTGAAGAATCGGAACGGCAAAGATATGGCTGTCGGCGGGGCAGACCTGGCTTCCACATTTATAAAGAATGGATTGGTAGATGAATTCCGATTGTATATTCATCCGGTAGCCATAGGCGGCGGCAAACCGATGTTTCCGCTAAACGAATCGCTGGATCTGGAATTTGTGGAAAGTGAAACCTTTTCGGGCGGAGTTGTGATGTTGAAATATCATGCCTTCAACCAATAAAACTGAAGAGATAATATGACACGAATCCGGGTGTTTTTCCGTATCAATTGACGTCATAACACGTAAATTACCTGTAAGCATATGAACCTATACATGGCGATTCTGATGAACCTTAAAGATCAAATCTTATGCAAAAAATAACACCCCATCTCTGGTTCGACAACCAGGCCAAAGAGGCCGCAGAGTTTTATGTATCCGCTTTTGGCAACGGTTCAAAAATCAACAGCACCACCACCCTTCACGACACACCGTCGGGCGATGTGGATACGGTAGTGTTTGAACTTCTTGGGTATTCGTTCATGGCTATTTCAGCCGGTCCCCTGTTTGTGTTCAACCCGTCCATTTCGTTTTTCGTCAACTTCGATCCGTCGCGTGATAATAAGGCGCGGGAAAATCTGGACACCCTTTGGGAAAAGCTCTCCGAAGGTGGGACCGCACTGATGCCCCTCCAGGAATACCCATTCAGCAAACGCTATGGATGGATAC
>JBBDRV010000129.1:0-6596 GCA_040905285.1 Balneolaceae bacterium
TAACGGTAATGGCCGCCTCGATCTCTTCATCGGAGGATATTATCAGGAAGATGTTGATTTCTGGAATCTGTCCGGCACCCGCATCATGCCCGACAGCTATGAATACGCTACAAATGGCGGGCGAAATTACCTGTTTGAAAACCGGGGAGACGGCACCTTTGCCGACGTAACTGACGAAACGGGACTGAACACCAGAAAGTGGACACTTGCCGCCGCCGCCGCCGACCTCAACGGTTCGGGTTATGTGGACCTCGTGCTTGCCAATGACTATGGTGTGGATGAGCTTTTTATCAATGAGGGGGGTGAAAGGTTCAGAAATGCCGGAGAGAATGCCGGTATTGGATTTATTCCAAAGAGCGGAATGAGCGTGGCCTTCGGTGACATTATGAACCGGGGAGAATTATCGATCTATATAACAAACATTTCCGAGGCCGGCGTTCTTATGCAGGGGAACAACCTGTGGGTGCCCTCGTCGGAACCGGACCGGGAACAGTTAAAATTTCGCAATATGGCCGGCAGCATGGGAGTTGAAATTGGTGAATGGGGATATGGTGCCCAGTTCATAGACCTCAATAACAGCGGAAATATCGACTTGTACCTTGCTAACGGTTATATCTCCGCTGAGCCTGATACAGATTACTGGTACGATTTTGCAAAAGTGGTGGGCGGGAACCGGAACATAATCATTGACGCTAAAAACTGGCCGGATATGAAAGGGCGGTCCTTCTCCGGCTATCAAACGAATAAAATATGGATGAATGACGGAGCCGGCAGGTTTCGCGAAATTGCTTCAGCAGTGGGGGGACGTCTGGAACTGGACAGCAGAGCCATAGCCTATGCAGACCTTTTTGACGATGGATCCATGGATTTGCTTGTGGCAAACCAGAATGGCCCGGTCAGGGTGTACAGAAATCACACCGATCCCCGGAACCAGTGGATCAGCTTCAGTCTTAAAGGAACCGAAAGCAACAGAAGTGGAATCGGGGCTTCCGTGACCCTTTTCCGTGATGGTGAACAACAAAAAAAAGTAGTATCAGGCGGGGATGCCTTCAGCTCCCAAAGCCAGCGACCTGTCCATTTCGGACTGGGGCTGGATCCATCCGTTGAAAAGGCTGTCATAGCCTGGCCTTCGGGCAGGCGACAGGTTATAGAGAATCCGGAACTGAACAGAATTCACGAGATTACGGAAGCCGTCCTGAAATGAACATGGCCCCTTCTCAACCAGGAAAACTGGCTCTTTCACTGCCCAAAAGCTATGCGGGTCCACTGTTGATTTCAGGAATTCTTCTGGGAGCCCACTTTTCATTCGGTATTCTGGACAGCTATCAGAAGCTTGCCGTGGCCATTATTGCCAGCTTTATCACCGAAGCAGCTTTGCACCGGCTGGAAACCGGCAGGTGGCGCAACATGAGCAGCGCCTACATTTCGGGAATCAGCGCGGGGATTCTGGTCAGGTCGCCGCTGTTCTGGCCTTTCGCCCTGTGCTCGATGATCTCCATTGCATCCAAGTATGTTCTCCGTTACAGAGGACGTCATCTTTGGAACCCGACGAATTTTGGCGTGGTCGCCATTATCCTTCTGGCTTCAGACAGCGCTGCCATTCTGAGCATCCAGTGGGGAAGCAACATGTGGGCGATGCTTGTCATCTGGATTGTCGGCTTTGTGACAATTTACAGATTGAACAGGTTGAATATCTGTGCTGTTTATGTACTCTCGTTTCTGGTGTTTGCGTGGTTCCGCAGCCTGATTTCGGGGGATCCCTTTTTAGCGGAAGCAGCGCCGCTGACCGGACCCATGTATCAGCTTTTCGTTTTGTTTATGATCACGGATCCCAAAACCACAGTCTCATCCGGAACCGGCCAGGGAATGGTTGCATTCATGATCGCCTTCCTGGAATTTTTCTTCCGGCTCCTGGAAGCTGTCTATGCCCCTTTTTACGCTCTGTTCATCGTCGGTCCCGTCGCCATTCTCATAGAGGAAAAATATCGTGACCGCCGGAAGAAAAAATCCGGTCATCATTCCTGAGGTGGTGATCCGAATCCGTTATCTGTTATCCAGGGAAACCGCCGTATGGTCATACCTGTTCCGTCTTTCAGGATTTAGCAGGCCCGCAGTGTTCCAGGGTTCTATCCGTTCCCGGACAGCGTCCGTAAATGCAGCTATGGAACTTCCGGAAATACCGGCAGCGGTCATGGATTGCAGTTCGGAAAATGTTTCCCTTACCATGTTCTGAATCTTTTCGTCACCGGCTCCCAGAAAATCTCCGGTGATTTTTCCCGCCAGCCGGTCCTGTTCACAGGAGATTGTACAGGCAAAATAGATCATCGAATATGCGTGAAACAGCTTGAAATGGGTCCGGCTCATATAACATCCCGCAACCAGCAGATCGATCAGTTCCAGCTCTCTGTAAAAAGATGTCTGGTGCAGGGCAAACCGCTGCCTCATCTCCTTTTTTCGGCCCCAGGAATCTGCAACAATGTCCAGTGTGCGTTCAAGTCCGTGTAATGTGTGGGCAATGCCGGTACTGTGCAGAGGATCAACAAACCCTGCCGTGTGATTCAGTGCAATCCAGTTTTCCCCGCAGATCCGGTTCATTTTCCGCTGAAGTCTTCCCGTTTGGATAATTTTGCCGGGGGTCCGGGCCAGCTTCGCCTCGGAAAAGCTTTTCTGTATGGACGGATAGCCGGAGACCAGGGCCTCCCATTTATTTATATTTTTCCTGTCATCCCGCAATTCGCCATCCCTCATTGAAGCGGAACCGGTCCTGTCTATGACAAACCCGGCACTTAAAAGGTCGTTATTGAATCTCAGGTTCCACATCCATCCCTCCCGGAGCAAATGATGCAATGCTGAATGATCCGGATCATAGGGATACCGTCCTGTATAATACCCGTACTCGTGTAAAACCCGGCTCCACCGCTCCACCCCCCTGAAATGCGAATACAGTGAAAATGAGTTTGTATGGAAATGTCCGGAAGAGGATGATACGCCGAAAAGATCCGATGCCAGCCGCGGTGAGCCCGTCGCATCGATGAGCAATTCGCACTCGAGCATCAGCCGGGAATTATTCCGAACCGCTTCCAGCTCCAGTACCGCATCTCTGTCGGTTTTCCGGACAACAGAGGTTTTATCCAGATAAACGATCCCCGCCTCCAGAACTTTTTGAACCAGGAATGAATCGACATCGGATCTGAACCAGTTGGTATCCGAATCGGAATCATTACTGCTTGCAGCAACCAGAAGCTCATTGGGGTTGTCCCTGCCGGTTTTATACTGCTCCCCCCTGTTATGTGCGTAATAGCTGAATCCTCTTTTAATACCACATAAAATATCAGGATGGCATTTTTGCCAGCTGCCATACCGGGAAAGGCCGCTTAAGAATGGCAGCCCGTACCTTTCAGAAAAGCTTCGAAGGATCATGTCGGCAAGAGGGGTGGACGATTCGCCCACGGCAAACCGGGGGTGACTGCTTTTTTCGATGAGACAGACGGAAAGGCCGATCCTGCCGAGGGCAAGTGCGGCAATGGATCCCGCAAAACCGGATCCTGCCACTATGATATCAAATTTGTATCGGCTCATTCAGTTCGTTGAATCCGTGCATGGGCAACTGATTCGGGGAAGCAACTTTTGCTCCAGGTTCATACGGTTCAGCCTTTCCTCTCTTTTCCTGAAGCAAACATTGCATGCCGAAAACGCTTCAAGACCCCACGTATCGGCAAAAACCCGCCCGAGTTTCAGGTTTAATGCCCGGTCGAACACCTCTTCAAGGGCCTCCAGCGTTGGAGGTTCATACAGCCCCTCCTGCTGCAGTTGATCCATGATTCCGTTTCCGGCCCTTGTCGGAATAATGGAACAGGCACCGACTCCACGACTGAAAGCAAACTCAACAGACCTGAGACACCAGTGCAGATTTTCTGCAGGATCTGTCAGATATGGAGGGTTGAGAAGTACGAACGCCCGGCTGTTTATATTACCGTTATTCAAAAAGCGAACCGCCCCGCTAAAATTTTGAAGAGTGATTTTCTTGTTTAGCCTGGGAAGCACTTCGGGATGAATCGTCTCCAGGCCCAGAGCAACCTCCAGCTTCCCGTCCAGCAAATCCCTGAAATTCAACATCTGTTCACCACAGAGTCTCGGATGATTTTCGACGATAACATGCCTGAAATCGCTCAGAAGATCGCAGATATCAGAATAATCGCCGGGAGGGATTGCCCGGCGGTCAAAAAAGTTTCCGTTGTTGTACAGTTTGACCGTTTTCGCCTTTGGCAGCTGTTCGAGTGCAAATCTGATCTGTTCCGGAATGGCCCCCCGTGGAGTCGGCCCGTCGAGGGTGTTCTTCCACAGGTCACACATGATGCACCTGAACATGCATTCCCGGTTTGTGAGAAATATTGTGTTTACAGCATGTACAGTGCCGTCTGCCGCGGGCTCCCGCTCGTGAAGAAAAAAATAGGGCCGGTATGGATCTGTGGCGTTTTTTGCCGGCCGGCAGTTCAGAAGTTCCTGTTCATTGGCCATATTTCCCGCTCATTGACCGTAAAGAGATGAAAAATAGTTCCTGTATTCGGTTTCATTTCCCTGTAAAATCTTTGCGGTATCCTTTTCCTCCGCCACCCCGTGCTGAAATCTGCGCTTCGGAAATACCGGCAGGTCAAAGCCGGTAACCGCCTTAACGCCGCGGCTGACGATGTCCCCTTTCAGACTGTACAATTCTTCATGTTTCCAGCGGGTCAGGTGGACAAACGGAATTCCTTCAGATACGTCTATCACATTCGGCAGGGAATAGGGACTGAAAGCACGGAATCCGAAATGGTTTGCCGGTGCATACGTCCGCACGTGTCCCCGGCTTTGTCCGCCGGAATAGGTAAGCGAGTGTTTGAGTTTATCCACTCCCCACCCTTCATGATACAGCAACGGATTCCCGAGTACACTCCGAATGGTCAATTCGGGATTTTCTTCAATCGGATAATCTTTCAGGTTTTCATCCCCGCCTTCCCCGCTGACAAGGTGCGTCCATTCGGGATACCGCTCCCGTATCTTTCTGCACAATGTGAGAGCCATGACGGCCGCCTCGACATCCCGGTGCTTGTAATCTTCAATCACATCAATCGCCTGCCTGTAGTCAAAATCGGATATGCCGGCTTCCATAACTTCCAGAAACATGGAAAGTCCGGTCTGATCCAGAAATTCGCGGGACTGTCTTGTATCCGGACCTTCCCCCGCCGAAAGAGTGAACGCCTTGAGCCTGGCCGGCGACTGGCCCGCTTCCAGGATCAGGTGATAGAGGACAAGAAAAACAGAGCCGCTGTCTATGCCGCCGGAGAAGAGAACCCCCACCGGTTCCTCTTCGGGTATCCGGGTCAGCCATTTGCGGCACTCTTCAGCCATTGAGCCAATATAGGCTTTGCCAACCTCATCCAGATCATCTGCCAGTACATTTTGCCGCGGGCTGAAATAACGTTTATAGTCCGGGTTCGGGTCCGGACACCCGACGACGGAAAGGCGCACGACATAATGTGCCGGCACCATTCTCGTATAAGCGGGGCGAAACTGTGAATGAAGGCCGATTCTTTTTAAATAACGGTAAATCTCATCAATCCTTTCAGCGACAATCAGGAGGGGGCCCTGTTTCTGTTTTGCCATAAAATAGCGCATGGGCCGGGCGATGGACCGGGACATATATACGTCCCGCCCCACCTTCCTGACAATCGCAAAAGATCCGTCGACCTCTCTGACCTTTTCCGGATCTCCTGAAGCCACCCTTTCTTCAGCTTCATTCACACTCATATTGAGAATCTGGTTTTTTTCGGGATCCAGCAGGTTGACAAAATCGTTCAGCTGCTCTTCTGTATAAGCCATAAAAATACTTGTTCGATCTGGATTGTTATTCGGCACACCTGCCCGACCTCAGCTCACCCCCTGGCGGCGCACTGTGAATCCGGCACCCACCGGTTCTGTTCAGGTGAAATCGTCCTGGATTTGAAGCTGCTTCAAATCCAGAAACAGGACAACAGCCCGGTTCGTGTAAAAGTACTCCGGAGAAGATCCTCAGGCAAAAAAAAATGCAGGTATTACGGACTTTCCGGCAGGCGGTCTGTCACCCGGGCCGGCTTCGGGGGGGGTCGAAAGCTACCGGCATACCGGACCTGTATATTCCCGGCATACCGGACCCGTATATTCGTGTACTTGTATAAACCGGCATAAGCTTATTATGAGCTTATGCACAGAAATAAATCTCATTATTTGACATAAACTGGATCTTGTATTATTTAGTGGGCTACCTTTTGGTCGCCCGACTCATAGCTTAATAATCACAGCTCCATAAAAGACAGAGACCCCGTTGGAAAACGTCTTTGCAAAACCAGTATTTTCTCCGGTTTCAATTATCCTCGCTGTATTATTCTCGGTTACCGGCTGCACTTCGGACTCTGAAGAATCCCGGGACGCGCTTTTTGAAGCTGTCCCCCCCGCTGTCTCGAATGTCAACTTTTCCAACGAGCTTCACTACGATAATGACTTCAACCTACTGACGTACAAGGATTTCTATGCGGGCGGCGGTGTGGCGCTGGGAGACCTGAACAACGACGGCCTTCCGG
>JBBDRV010000130.1:0-6594 GCA_040905285.1 Balneolaceae bacterium
TTTCGGAAAACCTGAATTTGAAGCCTATTCGACAGAGATCGCCACGGTACTGCAAGAAATTGATTATCACCTGAAGCATCTGAAGAGCTGGGCAAAACCCAAAAAGGTAAAGGGCTCCCTGCTGACTTTTCCCTCCGGAAACCGGATTTATCATCAGCCCTACGGGTCCGTACTGATCATAGGGGCATGGAATTATCCGATCCGGCTTGTTTTACATCCGCTGGTCGGTGCCATATCAGCTGGAAATACAGTTTTCCTGAAACCGTCGGAGCTTGCACCGGAAACGTCAAAAACCGTTGCGGGACTGATAAAAAAATATTTTGCGGCGGACTACGTAACGGCCGTGGAAGGGGGTGCTGAAACAGCCCGGATCCTTTTACAGCTGCCGCCGGACTATATCTTTTTCACCGGCAGCGCCAAAACCGGCAAACTGATCATGCGGGAAGCTGCGGAACATCTGACCCCGTTCACACTTGAGCTCGGGGGCAAAAGCCCCGCAATCGTCCATCAGGATGCTGATATGGAGACCAGTGCACGACGGATATGGTGGGGCAAGTGCATGAATTCGGGGCAAACATGCGTCGCCCCTGATTTTGTGGCTGTCCATAAGAACGCAGAGCCGGAATTCATACGTCATTCGAAAGCCGTTCTGAAATCTTTTTGCGGGAATAGCGCGACCGGAGCCTTTCCGGAGGTGAAAATCATCAACGACAGTCACTTTCAGCGGCTGTCCGCACTGCTGTCAACGGCAGACCTGATACTGGGAGGCGAAACGAATGCAGAAAAAAGATATATCGCACCCGCTCTCGTCAGGGCGGACTGGAACCAGCGGATAATGAAAGAGGAAGTTTTCGGGCCGATCCTCCCTATGGTTGTCTATGACAATTTACCTGAACTGGCCGGCAGACTGCGGGATATGCCATCACCGCTGGCACTCTACCTTTTCACCGGCAGTTCCGATGTCAGGCGGGACGTCATACGAAACATCCCGTTCGGGGGTGGCTGTATTAACGACACCATCAGCCATCTCGGAAATCCGAACCTTCCTTTCGGAGGCGTGGGTGCGAGCGGGACGGGAAAATATCACGGAAAATACAGTTTCGATACCTTCAGCAACGAAAAATCCGTCCTGGACAAACCGGTGTGGGTTGACCCTGACTTTCGTTATCCGCCCTATACCCCGGCCAAATTAAATCTGATAAAAACTTTTTTTTCATGATGAGTAAACTGCCCGACCGTTACAGAGCTCTCCGGGTGAGCGAAACGCCGTCCGGGTTTACCAGATCCGTAGAGGAACTTAACTCAGGGCGTTTGGCCGGCCCTGGAAATCTTGTCCGTGTTCACTACTCGTCACTCAATTACAAGGATGCCCTTTCAGCTTCAGGCAACCGCGGCGTCACTTCAAATTATCCCCATACTCCTGGAATAGATGCGGCCGGAATCGTGGTCCGGTCTGCAGGCGGACGGTTTCCGGAAGGTCGGAAAGTGCTTGTTACCGGCTTCGATATGGGAATGAATACACCGGGAGGGTTCGGTGAATATGTACAGGTACCGGATGACTGGATTGTCCCCCTCCCGACGGGGTTAACCTTGAAGGAGGCAATGATCTTCGGTACAGCCGGGTTTACAGCAGCTTACGGAGTGTTAAAGATTGTCCGCAGCGGCATAACCGCTGACATCGGGCCCGTGGTTGTGACCGGATCAACCGGTGGAGTGGGTTCAATCGCAACAGCCCTCCTTTCCCTGCTGGGATACAGGGTAACGGCTGTCACAGGAAAAAACAGCCAGTCGGATTTTCTTTTAAAACTGGGGGCAGAGAAAGCCGTTGACAGACAGACCGTCACCGACCACTCGGGCAGGCACCTGTTAAAAGGCACCTGGGCGGCGGCAGTGGACACCGTCGGAGGGACGATCCTGGATACGGTGATAAGACAGACACAATCTGCCGGAATTGTGGTCTGTTGCGGCAATATTCTCGGCCACAGCCTTCAAACCAGTATCTATCCGTTTATCCTCCGAGGAATTGGTCTGCTGGGAATAGACTCCGGATCCTGCCCGATGTCCAGACGACTTGAATTATGGGAAAAACTGGCCGGTGACTGGAAACTTCCCCAGCTGGAAGAAATCAGCCGTGAAGTGAGTCTCGATCATCTGCCGGGTGAGATTGACGCCATCCTGAAAGGTGAGCAGAGCGGCAGGGTTGTTGTCAACTTGCTCGATTAACATTATCCGACATTCTGCCGTGTCTGGCAGACCTTTTCCCGGTGGCAGCTTCTTCAAGCGGTCCGGCCAGATCGCCGGCCGTAACCGGTTTTATCAGGTAATCAATGAACCCGGTTTTTTTAGCTCTTTCATAATTGTACTTGTCCGATGTGCCCGACAGGTAGATTACCGATACATCGGAAAATTTTCTGATCTCCTGTACGGCTTCTATTCCATCCTTGTCGCCTTTCAGGGAAATATCCATCAGAATAAAATCAGGCTCCTGATTCTTTACCTCCCAGATGGCATCTTCAGCAGTTTTCACCTTTGCCACCACCTGGTATCCAAGTTTGGCCAGTATTCTTTCCTGTACCAGTGCAAGCAGTTTGTCATCTTCTACAATAACAGCAGAACCTTTGTATACATTCTCTTTCATGGGCCGTTTCTTTTCATGCATATGTAAAAGCAAAGTATTAAAAAATTCTAATACTTGAAAATGAATCTGCTGTCTCTTTCGCTTTTGCGGCCGAATTGCCTTCTCCAATCAAGAAAATGTTCTTATTAATCGGGGGTTAAAGCGTGTTTGGAGTGAATCAAATGCTAAATCAAATGCTGAAAAAAAGAACGTATTTATGGTGCCCAATTAAATGATAATTGTAATATTATTTAAAATATCCGTTAAAATGATAAATGATGTTACGCAGTACTTTTTTATAAAATATACCGTTCGCAGGGCGTTAATGACAAGGGGTTATCAACCACCTGTTCCAGGGAGAGGCAACGTCTGATGAGGTCACGGAAAACTTCGGAGTGGATGTAGCGGATGGCGACATTGCTGCCGAAAATGGTGTTGTACACAGCATAGATGAAGTCATTCTGGAACAATAGCCCGCTGTGGACGTTCAGATAAGATGAGGGCCGTTTAAATAACGGAGAAAATCCTAAGTACCCCTTCTTCCGGAGGGGTATTTTTTTTATGCCCATACAGGCATGAAGGTGACATTGACTAAGTTATGAGTCGTGTCCGCCGTTTTCTGTTTATTCCGGACGTTCCATGGATACTCAGGCAGAAAGGTTCAGAGGCAGAAAGGTTCAGAGGACGTTATTTTTTGTTTATAAATAGATGATAAATCTATACTTTTCGTCAATTGGATTTCCGCCTTTCGCTATCAGCTGCTTCGGCACTACCAGTCAAAAACAAAGTATGTTCAGTCATTCACAAGCCATCGCTGTATTTAGAGCATCTCCTCTGCCTTCTCTTCTGCTGCAGGCAGACTCTCCGCTTTTTCCAATTGCGGAAGTAAGTGACGCTTATCTTGAAATAACAGGAAAGGCCAGGAATGAGCTGATCGGATATTCCCTGCCGGATGGTTTTCCGGACAACGGAAATAGTCCGGCTGAGGACGTGAATACCCTGAAAAAATCGCTTGAACACGTGCTGGCAACCAAATCGCCACATGCAATGGCTGATCAGGAAATGACTTTACCGGCGCCTGGGATGACCCGCAGCGGAACAGGTGACGTCCGCTGCTGGAGCCCGCTGAATACGCCCGTCTTTAATGACAAAGGTGAAGTGGATTTTATTATCCATGCCCTCAGGGAGATACCCCTGGATATAACCGGAAAAGAGCTGACTGCTGAACAGGAAAATGAAGCATTGGTGAAACTGAAGGAAAGAATCAAGGAGCAGTACTGTCTGTACAGGATATCCAATCTGAAGGACAACAAGCTCTCCATAGAGGAATTACTGGAACAGGCTGTCACCATGCTTCCCGAGGGGTGGCAGTATACCGATGTGACTGCCTCTATAGAATTTGACGGGGAAATCTACAGTACCCCCGGCTTCCGGGAGACAAAATGGATCCTTTCTGCAGAAGCAGACATAATGGATAACCAAACACTTGTGGCAAAGGTAGCTTATCTGGAAGAGAAGCCGGTTGGGGATGAAGGTGTTTTTTTGAGAGAGGAGCAAAATCTGATCAATTCGGTTGTCAATCACCTCTCTTTGAAAATTGAAAATATTCTGTCGCAACAGAAACTGGAGGAAAAACAGCAGGCACTCGACAAGGCCTACGAGCTGGCCAGGATTGGCAACTGGGAATTTGATATGATTACCCGTGAATTGTACTGGTCAGCCGTAACCAAAGAAGTCCACGGAGTTGATAAGGACCATGTACCGGGCCTGGAGAGCACAATCAACCTGTTCAAAGAAGGGACAGACAGAGATATATTCAGGCAGACGGTCAGTGATGCCGTCGAAAATGAGAAACCTTTTGATGTCGAACTGAAAATAATCAGCGGAAAAGGGGATGAGCGGTGGATCCGCGCCGCCGGTGAACCGGAGTACAAGGACGGAATATGCACGCACTTTTACGGCATCAGCCAGGATGTCAGTGACCGCAAACAGGCTGAGGAAGATTTACAACTGAGCGAACAGCGATTTAAAACATTGGTTCAGGATGGCTCTGACCTGATAGCCATACTGGACCATGAAGCCAATTATATTTATGTCAGCCCTACGTCTGCTGCCATCCTGGGGACACCGGCCGACTATTATATCGGAAAAAACGCTCTTGATTTTATCCATGAGGAGGACCAGGGGAAAATTCTAAGCCTGTTGTCGGAATTATCGTCAGAACAGCGTATTTCCATCACGCCATACCGCTTCCGGGATGCCGAAGGAAACTGGCGCTGGATAGAAACCACACTAACAAATATGATGGAGGATCCCGCTATAGGCGGCCTCGTAGCCAATTCCCGGGATATCACAGAACAGATTGAAAATGAAAAAGAACTGCGGCAGCTTTCTCTGGTCGCATCAAAAACAACGGATGTCGTGGTTATTACCGACCCCGAGGATCAGATAAAATGGGTGAACGACGCTTTTAAAAAACTGACCGGCTATTCTCTGGAAGAGTGTGCCGGCCGGAATCCGGGTGCATTGCTGCAGGGGCCCAATACGGACCAGGAAACCATTAAACGGCTGCAAAAAGCGATTGGCAACCAGGAATCCATTACGGAAGAAATACTAAACTATACCAGGGACGGTCGCACCTATTGGCTTGATATGACCATAGATCCGGTTTTTGACGAGAGAGGGGTATGCACGGATTTTATAGCAATCGAAAGAAACATAACCCGCCAGAAAAAAGAAGAACAGAGGTTGAAGCTTCTGGAATCCGCGATTACCCATACAACGGAATCTGTCGTCATTATTGAAGCACAACCAAGTGATCTCCCCGGCCGGAAAATAATCTATGCGAACGAGGGATTTACCAACATGACCGGATATAACAAGAAAGAGGTCATCGGACAAACCCTTCATTTTCTCAACGGCCCAAAAACAGATCAGGAAGAACGTTTAAAACTCAGGAAAGCAATAGAAAAATGGCAGCCGGCCGAGGCTGAATTCATCAACTACCGAAAAAATGGAGAATGGTTCTGGATCAACATATCCATGGTTCCCGTAACCGACCAGAAAGGGAACTACACTCATTGGATATCCATCGGACGGGATGTGTCAGAGCAAAAAAATCAACAGCAGCAGCTCCTGGAATCGCTGAAGGAAAAAGAGACTCTGCTTGCCGAAATCCACCACAGGGTAAAAAACAACCTTGCTGTGGTCTCCGGTATGATGCAGCTCCAGGCGGGAGAAGAAGATAACCAGGAAGTGATCACCCGGCTGTTCGACAGTGTGGTCCGGATTAAAACGATGGCGAATATTCATGAGCAGCTTTATCAGTCAAACAGCTTCACCAGGCTGGAATTTTCGGAAAACATAAAAATACTGACAGCCAGTATTGTGCAGACTTTTCAAATGGAGATGAAAATAAAACTTGATTTCAATTGTGAAACCGTTCAGCTGAATATCAACCAAGCGATTCCCTGTTCCCTTATTGTTAACGAAATTGTTACCAATATCCTGAAACACGCATTTACAGGTTTGAAAGCGGGGAAAATTCTTATCACTCTTTCGGAAAATGATGAAAAGAACACGATCCACCTGAACGTCAGTGATAACGGTAATGGCTTGCCACCGGGTTTTGACAAAACAGGAGGGCAGGGTTCACTGGGGCTGCAGCTTGTGGATGTGCTGGCCAGGCAACTGAAAGCCGACTACCGTTATGACTCACTGGATACCGGAACCGCCTTTACAATTCAGTTTAAAAAAGCTGAGCTGAAAGGGATCGGCAATAACTTTATTTAACGGTTTCACTCAATTCCCCTCCCGCACAGTTTCTGCTGTCTGCAGCTGCATGATTTCCTTTCACACATCTATTCACATCACAAATACATTCACAACACAAATACATTCACAACACCGTCCGGACAGCTATTTAGTGTTTGTAAGAAAACTCATAGTGTCCTAAAAAAACGTCAGGGTCAAGGCGC
>JBBDRV010000131.1:0-6384 GCA_040905285.1 Balneolaceae bacterium
TGGCGATGTTTTTCCATGCCGGCCAGGTCGAGGTCAGCGGTCAGGATCTCTTCCCGGTTTCCCGCTTCGGCCAGAATCTCCCCGAACGGGCCGCATGCAAATGAATGACCCCAGAATGTCAGTCCGTTTTCAGTTCCGACTCTGTTGATACTTGCAACATAACACCCGTTGGCAATAGCATGACTTCTCTGAACGGTTTTCCATGCATCCATGAATGTTTCCTTTTCTTCCTCCCCCTCCCCCGCAAGTGTCGCAATTGCCGTGGGATAAACCAGCAAATCCGCGCCCATCATGGACGTAATTCTTGCCGCTTCCGGAAACCACTGGTCCCAGCAGATGAGGGTGCCGATTTTACCGTAAGCCGTTTTATACACCCTGTAACCTTTGTCACCCGGAGTAAAGTAATACTTTTCATGAAAGCCCGGATCATCTGGAATATGCATCTTGCGGTAGACACCCGCCAGACGTCCGTCAGCATCAATTACTGCCAGGGAGTTGTAGTACACCCCGGCCGCCACCCTCTCAAAAAGAGGTGCGAGGATGACGATCCCGTGAGTTGCTGCAAGCGTGCACAGACGCTCTGTAGCAGGACCGGGAACAGGCTGGGCCCACCTGAAAAAATCCGGATCTGTCTCACTGCAAAAATAGGCTGTATTGAAAAGCTCCTGCAGCGCAACAATGTGAGCACCCGTTTTCGCGGAACGGGTGACCAGTTTTTCAGCTTTCTGCAGATTTTTTCCGGGGTCATCACCGCAGGTCATTTGTACAAGTGCAATTTTTATCATGGAGCAAATATCACAATAAAAAAGATAATATGAAGGTTATTCTCTCCGGTGTGTTCCTCTGCCCGGACCGGAAAGCCGGTTTTTAAAATTACCAGCATAGATTTGCCGCAGACAGAAAGTACCCGCTGTACCCCTCACCGTTTCGGCTGGAGTAATGCCGGCACCCGCCGGATTTTTGCCAAAGGAACATTTCCTGCCCGGATATGATTAATATTCAGTAAACAGGTGAGAATATTGGAAGGCTGCAGGCAGTGAACTTTCACTGCAGGAAATAATATGAAATACATCCTGTGCAATCCCCTGAACAGAAAATATATTCATCATACCAAATCACTAACTGGAGAATCATTAACCGGGAGCAAATGACTGTCGACTATAACAAACATCCCCGAAGTACAACCGGACTCGACTACCTTGGCATACAGGAGAATAAAAATATACTCTGGAATCTTAATCCCTCCGAGCTTTATGAGCAGGCTATTCTGAACAAAGAGGCTGTCCTCACGAAGGATTATGCACTGAGGGTGCTGACCGGAGAGTATACCGGCCGGTCTCCGGATGACAAATTTTTTGTAGAGGAAAATTCTGTAAAGGATGACATAAACTGGGGAAAATTTAACCAGCCGGTATCTGAAGAGGTCTTTGAGCACCTGTATCATAAAATGATTGCCTACCTTCAGGATCAGCGCCTGTACGTGAAAGACCTCTACGCGGGAGCGGATCCCGATTACAGGTTGAATGTTCGCGTTGTAAGCGAGGCGGCCTATCACGGACTTTTTGCACATAATATGTTTATCCGTCCCGACACAGAGGAGCTGAGGGACTTTGATCCGCAATTCACCGTATTGGCTGCTCCCAGATTCAAGGCGGATCCGGAAACCGATGGCACCAGAAGCGGCACATTCATATTCTGCAGTTTTGATAAAAAACTAATCCTGATCGGCGGAACCCTGTATTCAGGCGAAGTAAAAAAAGGTATTTTTTCTGTTCTGAATTATCTGCTGCCGAAAAAAGGTGTATTGGCGATGCACTGTTCCGCCAATAAAGACAGTAAAGGGAATACAGCGATTTTTTTCGGCTTGTCGGGAACAGGTAAGACCACCCTCTCTTCAGATACAGACAGAATACTGATCGGGGATGATGAGCATGGCTGGAGTGATGACGGGATCTTTAATTTCGAAGGCGGCTGCTATGCCAAGACAATTGACCTTTCCCAGGATAATGAACCCCTCATATACAATACCACCCGGATGGCCGGCACGATTCTGGAAAATGTGATACTGGACGAAGAGCGTAATCCCGATTTTGGCGATGATACACTGACGCAAAATATCCGGTGTTCATATCCTCTTCACTACATACCCAATGCCAGCGCCGAGGGAACAGCCACTCACCCCACCAACATCATATTTCTTACGTGTGACGCCTTTGGAGTCCTGCCCCCCATTTCCAGATTGACTCCTGAACAATCCATGTATCACTTCATTAGCGGCTACACGGCGAAGGTGGCAGGCACGGAACGTGGAATTACCGAACCACAGGCTACGTTTTCCGCCTGTTTCGGAGCGCCCTTCATGCCACTGGCCCCGACGGTCTATGCCGAACTTCTGGCCGAAAAAATCAAAATTCATAACACAAAGGTCTGGCTGGTAAATACCGGCTGGACAGGCGGCCCGTACGGAACCGGGAGCCGGATCCAACTGACGTATACGCGACAGATGCTCTCAGAAGCTCTCAGTGGGAATCTTGACGATATTTATTACCAGGAGGAACCGGTTTTCGGATTAAACATCCCCGCAGAAGTGTCCGGCGTACCCGCGGAGATTCTGAGGCCCAGAGAGACCTGGAAAGATAAGGCGGCTTATGACGCAAAGGCACAGGAGCTTGCAGAAATGTTCTCGGCAAATTTCAGGTCCTTTAAAAAAACAGCCAGCAGCGAACTGTTAGCGGCCGGACCGGTGATTTAACCTGCCTCTCAGACCCACATGTTAACCGTCAAAACAAAAAACTGCCGGCATCCCTGCTGGATATTTAGTTCTGAAGGCAGGATATTTACGTATGGAAAAAACACCACTGGTATATATTCTTCTTGCAATCACTTTGCTGGCCGCCCAGGCCTGTGCCACATCCGAACCGGTGGACGGAAACGCGGGCGGACCTGTAACGTACAGCCCGGCCGACGATGAGGAATCCGCTCCTCCCATTTTTGATCTGACCGGTGAGCTTCTTACTGCTTATTTCGATGATTTTGATATTGACGAAATGAGTGAAGAAGAGCAGATGCTCTATTATTCAAGAACCAGCCTGAAAGATATATTTGACAGGGAAACACACGATATGCCCGAATTCTATTTACAGGAGGTTGAAGAAGAGGAAGTGGATATCTATCAGGGTTTCCGCATCCAGATTCTTTCCACACGGGATGTTGGCCTGGCTGATTCAACGATGATTGAATTCGAAAGCTGGGCGGACACCACGTTTGCCGATTATTCGCCGAGAGGCTACATCCATTTCAGGCCGCCCTATTACCGTGTCCGGATCGGTGATTTTCACAACCGGGACCGGGCAATTGAATTCTCCCGCTTGCTTAAATCAAACTATCCGGATGCCTGGATTATCCATGACCAGGTCAACCCCTACCGGGTGCCCTCCGACACACTTGAGTTCAGAATAGCCGATTTTCAGGATAATGAAGAGAGAGGCGGATAATGAGGGAAGTAACGAATAATGCCCTCCGATCCCCTTCATTGGCCGATCCCTTTATCGGGCAATAAAACCTGTTCGGATAAGAAGTTGCGTAGTATTTTTTCCACCTGTTGACAGACTCATTTCGTACAGGCTTTTCAAAAGAAGTGATAATTACGAAAACACCTCAACTGTTTATATTGCTGTCAGAAGGTAGCAACAACATATGAAACTGGATAAGGAAGTAGCACAAAAATATTATCGGCAATTAAGAGAGAGAGATAAATCCGGCACAAGCCGTCCAGAGCAACAGAGGCTTGTGCTGATATTTACACCGCAAGGTGTAATAGAAGCCAACGGTTGAGGGTGTCTTGATAACCATCAGGGCTGAGATTAAACCTCAATAACTTGAACCGGGTAATGCCGGCGGAAGGAAACCGGGGCTTCGATTTTTATATCCAATACACCACAAACGTCATTGTGAGTAAATAATTCGGACGAGATCCATTTCACAGCATTCCGGGGCCATTCAATAATTCCGAATCCAATGATTCCAAACCTCCGTATCCATTCTAAACATTGAAGCGGAACAGCATGACATCCCCGTCCTGTACGACATATTCTTTACCTTCCTGACGCATTTTTCCGGCCTCTTTCGCAGATTTCTCCGAACCGAGTTCCGCATAATCATCAAAAGCGATAGTTTCGGCTCTGATAAATCCCTTTTCAAAATCGGTATGAATAACACCTGCGGCCCCCGGTGCCCTGGTTCCCTTTTCAATGGTCCAGGCCCTTACTTCTTTGGGTCCGGCCGTGAAATATGTAATCAGACCCAATTTCTCGTAAGCCCCACGTATAAGTCTGTCCAGACCGGCTGTTTCGACTCCCAGTTCCTCCAGAAACAGGTCCTTTTCATCCTCCTCCAGTTCAGCAATTTCAGCTTCAATTTTGGCACAGAATACGACCACCTGATCATCATGTAAACGTGCCACTTCTTCAACCTTTTCAACAAACTCATTTCCTTTATTAACCTCCTCTTCAGCTACGTTACAGGCATAAAGGACGGGTTTGGCAGACAATAGGAAAAGATCCCGGAATACCGCTTTCCCCTCCTCCGGAACAGGGTAGGTTCTGGCTGTTTTCCCGTCAGCCAGATGAGACTGCAAGCCCTCTGTAACCTGCAGCTCGCGCACAATTTTCTTATCCCCGCTCTTCGCCTGTTTCCTGATGCTGTCCACTCGTTTCTCGACGGATTCAAGATCTTTGAGAATTAATTCATCCTCTATGATATGTATATCCCGCTCAGGATCGACCGAACCCTCCACATGTATGATGTCCGGATCATCAAAACAGCGGACAACGTGAATAAGCAGGTCCACTTCCCGGATGTGTGAAAGGAACGCATTGCCTTTGCCCTTGCCTTCTGAAGCTCCCTGTACCAGACCGGCAATATCCACAAATTCTATTGTGGCGGGTAAGATCTCTTTGGGTTCAACCAGATTTGCCAGTACCTCCAGACGCTTGTCGGGTACCTGCACCAGCCCCACGTTGGGATCGATCGTACAGAAAGGGAAATTTGCAGATTCGGCTCCTGCATTGCTCAGGGCGTTGAAAAGAGTGGATTTACCAACGTTTGGAAGACCAACAATACCGCATTTCAGATTCATACTTTATTAATTTCGTCGTTATCCAGTGAATGTTGTTGTATAAATGTTTCGTCCGGCAGGATCAAAGCAGTCAGCGTACCAAATCCGGATGAGGCAAAGACACACCCTGTATCTATGCCGATCATATTTTTTCGCCTGACAGGCTCGCGCTGTGGTGTGTGGCCAAATACAACCGTTTTTTCCCAGGGAGTTTCAAAAACATTCATATGATCACGTGTCCACAGAAATGTATCAGCAGAACTTCTTTCAAGATTCCGGGCAACCGTCTGGTTAGGGGTGATTCCCGCATGAACAAACAAATATTCCGCTGTTTCATAATAGAGTCTTGTCTTCCTGTAGAATTCCATATGGTCGTCCGGAAAATTCAGTTCGCCCGGGTCGGTTTCGTAAGATTTAAGCGTGGTGCCACCTCCATTATACAGCCACCGGGTTACTACCCCCGTGTCTACCGCATCCAGCAACATCTGCTCATGATTTCCTCTAAGGAAGACGCAGTTCCGTTCTTTCCCGAGCTCTGTCATCAGCGAAATTACTTCTTTTGAACAGGGGCCCCTGTCTATATAATCGCCGATAAACAGTAACTGATAGTTGTCAAGGGATTCAAGCTTTTTCATCAGGGCAACAACAGACCGGCAGCAACCGTGTATATCGCCGATCGCTATTATTTTTTCATTTCCAGTCACAGAAAACGCTCATTTGCGCGGAAATTCAATCAAGCCGCGTCCTTTCTTTTCTATTTGTCCCTTTTTATTCAGGACATCGAGCGCCGCGTCAATAATCCCATTGACAAATTGTCCGCTTTTTTGGGTTGAATAGTCCTTGGCAAGCTCTATCGCCTCATTAATTGTTACTTTGGTGGGAATGTCATCGAACCGGAGGAATTCGCACAGAGCAATACGTAAAATCAACTTGTCAATGACGGCCAGACGGTTAATTTCCCAGTTTCTTATTTGGTCTTCAATAACGGCATCCAGCTCCTGTTCCATGTCTGTCGTCCGAAGAAACAGCTTTTCCGCAAATGCCAGGGCTTCTTTGTCCTTGCCGAGTTTTTTTTTCAGTATGTACGTGCGAATTTCAGAAGCCGGGTTTTGTCCTACCTCCAGTGCATAAAGAGCCTGCAAAACCACTTCACGGACAATTCTTCGATTGATCATAGAATCCATTCATTAATAAGTCCCTGGCAGTCTGTCGAACTTACTCTACAGAGCTGCGCATGCGACCTTTTTACACATTGGAATCCCGCTTTC
>JBBDRV010000132.1:0-6252 GCA_040905285.1 Balneolaceae bacterium
TGACAACAGCCGTCAGGTCGGTCAGCGAACCATCCACCACCGGAACCCGGACAGCACCACCGTCCAGTTTACCGTCAAGATGTGGAAGCACCAGTCCTACCGCCACAGCCGCACCTGTCGTAGTCGGTACGATGTTGTTTGCAGCCGCACGTGCCCGCCGCAAATCCTTGTGCGGACCATCGACAATCTGCTGGTCCCCCGTATAGGCATGAATGGTGGTCATGAAGGCTTTCTCCAGGCCGAATTCCTCATCCAGTATTTTCACCATGGGAGCCAGGCAGTTTGTCGTGCAGCTCGCATTGGAATAGACCGTTGCACCGGCATCAATCTTCTCATCATTCACACCGAGTACGATGGTTTGCATGTCCCCTTTGCCCGGTGCCGAGATAATCACTTTTTTTGCACCTGCCTCGATATGCTTCAGAGCACTTTCTTTATCTCTGAAAATACCTGTGGACTCCACGATCACTTCAGCACCGCGCTCGCCCCACTTCAGATTGGCCGGATTTTTCTCGGAAGAGACATTGATCTTCATCCCCTCAATCTGAATGCTGTCTCCGTCTGAGGAGACCTCACCCGGCCAGCGGCCATGTACAGAGTCATATTTAAACAGATGAGCCAGGGTTCCGGCATCTGTCAGATCGTTGATCCCTACAATTTCGAGATCCTGTTTGTGGTATTTTAGAATAGACCGGGCGACAAGTCGTCCGATACGGCCGAATCCGTTAATTCCAACTTTAATCTTTGGCATAATTTATTTCCTTGTTCTTTTCAAAAAATTACTGCATTCAAATAGTGACTAAACGCTCAACGCAGTTCACTGAAGTGCACGTAAAATAATGGTTATAATTCACCCAATCCATTTTAGTTCAGGGATTAAACGTAATATTCCTTAAATCTGAGGTGAAAGCGCTATTCTGCTGTTTGAGGGTAATATTCTTATCTCTCTCCGATGATTCTTATCTTTCAGAGAGACGAAATGAAAAAAATAAATCAACGGGTACCGATGAGAGATCTGACACTGGAGAAATACAAAAATGAAGTTTACCTCGATTTTGGGGACGAAACTGTAAATGACCGGCAGAAAAAAGCTCTGGACGCTGTCCGGGATGATTTTGGAAAAGAGCACCTGCTTTATATAAACGGTGAGTTCATTCGGGGGAACTCGGGAACATTCGAAAGCCGGAACCCTTCCAGCAATGATGAAGTGATCGGCACATTCCAGTCAGCCACCAGGGACCAGGCAGTCCAGGCGATGGACCATGCGCGGAAGGCGTTTGAGGACTGGCAATACGTACCGGCCAGAGAACGGGCCGGATACCTGTTTAAAGCTGCGGACATCATCCGCCGGAGACGTCTGGAGATCAACGCCTGGATGATCAGCGAAGCCGGTAAAAATTTCACGGAAGCCGATGCCGATACCTGTGAAGCCATCGATTTCCTGGACTATTATGCCTACGAAGCCCTGCGGCTGGATGAAGGCATGGGGGTGATCGATTCCAAGGGAGACAACAACAAGACCATTTACATGCCGATGGGTGCCGGGCTGACCATTTCCCCGTGGAACTTCCCTTTCGCCATTTTTACCGGCATGGCCATGGCTCCCGTGGTGGCCGGAAATACCGTCGTGGCAAAACCGGCCCCGGACACACCGAAAATGGGGTATCTCCTTGCAGAAATCATGGATGAGATCGATCTGCCCAAAGGCGTGTTCAACTATGTGACGGGTGATGACATTGAGGTGGGAGAGAATCTTGCCAGGTATGAGCATACCCGGTTTATCTCGTTTACAGGATCTATGAAGGTGGGCCTGCATCTGAACAAAATCGCAGCTGAAACCAATGAGAATCAAACATTCATCAAGCGTATCATCAGTGAAATGGGAGGCAAAAATGCAATTGTTGTTGATGCGGATGCCGACCTTGAAAATGCGGCGGACTCCATCGTTAAATCAGCCTTCGGGTACCAGGGGCAGAAATGCTCCGCCGGCTCACGTGTCATCGCACACAAGGATATTCACGACAAACTGCTGGAGATGGTGAGCGCACGGACTGAACAGATTACGGTGGGAAATGCCAAAGACAACTTTTCGGTCGGTCCGGTGATCAACCAGAAGGCCGTCGACAAAATCATGGGATATATTCGGGAGGCCAAAGAGGAGCATACCCTGGTAACCGGCGGTGAAAGAGCCGAGACAGTGGACAGTGGGTATTACATCCAGCCGACCATATTCAGTGATGTCGGCCCGGATGACCGCATTGCCCAGGAGGAAGTGTTCGGTCCGGTGATCGCCTTTATCAAAGGGGAAAACACGGATGACCTGATCCGCATCGCCAACAACACCCGCTACGGCCTGACCGGTGCCTATCACTCCCTTGACAAAAAGAAGATCGAAATGGCACTCAGAACGTTCAAAGTAGGCAATCTCTATATCAACCGGGGATGCACGGGATCGCTGGTGGGGGCACAGCCTTTCGGCGGGTTTAAAATGAGTGGAGACGATGCCAAAGCGGGCGGAAGGGATTACCTGCTCCACTTTCTGCTGCCGCAATCCTGGACCTACCGGCCGCATGAGAAGGTCGATTTTGATCTCCGGTTCTTCAAATACGCGGACGGCAGGAAATAGCTTATGCATTTGCCGGTCCGGTGAATCCATCTGTTAAACCGGCCGGCATCTTATTATTTGATCAGCGTCATCTGCTGCACTTTCATAAACCGGCTGGCATTCTCTCCTTTGGCGACCATCCTGTAGAAATAGACACCGCTGGCAAGCCCGCCGGCGTTCCATACTTTCTCGTGCGTGCCCGGAATCAGGCTCTGTTCATCGACAAGGGTCTCCACCCGCCGTCCAAGCATATCATAAACGGTGATCACCACTTCAGAACGGACCGGCACCCAGTACACGATTGTCGTGGAAGACCGGAAGGGATTCGCATAGTTCTGCTTCAGGTCATACACCAGCGGGACTTCCTGCATGGTCACCATATCAAACTGTTCAAGGCCCGCTGTTTCATCCTCTCCGTCAGATGAGGTAACCTGCCATTCGTAGGACATGTGCGGTTCAAAGAAGGTCGTCATCTCTTCGGCAACCCAGGTCGTATCCGTCAGTTCATCCACCGTAAACTCCAGGCCATCCTCCCGCAGCACGGAAAGGGAATAGCTGATCGGCTCATTCTCCAGTGTGGTTGATTCGGACCACTCGAATTTCACCTGGTTCACCGGTATCGTATCGTTGTTGGCCGGGAATAGCAGAGCCACGGGTGAAGGCGGGTCATTTACATGATTCACCGTAATCTGGTAATCCCTTCTGGACGAGAGGCCTTCCGGATCATAGACCCTCAGGCGCAGCTGGATGTTCTCCTCGTAGAACAGCGGCGTGGTTGTGAGTGACAGTGTCCGTGAATCTTTATCCAGGTCCACAATCAGGTGCTGGTCCGTGCTCTCCTGTTTCAGGGTCTGCTCTTTCGGAACAGTTTCTGTAACACCGGATGGTTCCAGTGCCGCTCCGGCATGGTCCTCCTGCAGGTGATTCACCCGTTCCGCACTCGTTTGATCTCCCTCGCCGACCGGAGGCCGTCAAAACGGGAATCGATCATCTCGATCTCCCATATCATCTCCTCCGGAGCATAGGTATTGTCTGTAACCAGTGTATCCAGCTGGATCCGAAGCGAATCCCGCTGATCAAATTCCAGAGTCCTGTCCTCCCCGCCGATACGGCTGATGACCGGAGGGCGGTTCACATGAAGAACTTCGAATTCCATAACCGAGGTGGCATTATTGCCGTATTGATCATAGATCCGGTAGCGAATCGTATCCACACCGGCAAAATCATCATTCGGTTTGTACAGCGACCGGTTGAGTGTTTCTGTCAGATACGTCTCGCCCTCGGTAATCTCCTCCACCGGTTCCATATCGGAGTCCACCTGGTAAAGCCGGCCGTTCTTCGGCAGGTCCAGCACCTCGGCCTCCAGCGTTCCCTCTGTTTCATCCAGCGCGGCAAGACGAACGATAAAATCTTCATTCTGATGAAGGGTCACCCGGCTGACATTGCGAAGGCTCAGTTTCCGGCCCACGTTCTCATCAAAATAGAAGTGATTGCCATTCGGAGTTAAATCCCGGACAACATCCTCTTCACTGTCATCATCAAACGTCTGATAGAGGACCAGGTTCTCCTCCGTTCCGGTCAGAATAAGGTCCTTGGTCGCCTGGATTCCGGAGCGTGTCCTCGGCCGGTCCCACAAACGGATTTCGTGCACTTCACCGGCAAATTGCCGTCCGATCTCCATGCGCACATCGGACGACTGTGCATTGCTGAAGAACTGTGTCCGCTTCATTTCAAACCCGTTTCTGTAGATTTGTGCGATTTCATTATCGGGATCCACGACCAGCGAGATATGGGTCCACTCGAAACTGTCTGCATCCTCCGCCCGGCTCAGATCCGAGATCGTTCTGAATTTCGCCGGTGTCGAAAGGGGGGTGATAACCCGGAAGAAGTCCTCGATTTCCAGCTCATAATACGTCCCTTCGTCATCCATCAATTCTACCGTAACCACATTGCCGGTCACGCTGATGCGATACTGGCTGTTCTCCTCATTTTCATCATCCCATCTTGAAACAATGAAACCGTCACTATCGAGGGAGGTGGGCAAAACCCAGGTTTCAAAGTTGAACCCTTCCGGCTGGTCCTGGGTTTCGTTGAATTCGGTGAATATATAGGAGGAAAGCCCGCCGGAGAAAACCATGGTGTTGACAATGTCCAGAAATTCGGGATCGGGAGTCGTGCTTACCGCCTCAAAAGTAAACTCTACAGGATCCACACCCTCCACGTCCGATGATGCCCGCGCGATGTAGGAGCCGGCTTCCGATCCCAGACGGGCGGCCACTTTCACCAGACCCTCCCCGTCACTCAGTACTTCATCCTCGTGGAATTCAAAATCAACGGCAGCGTCCGGAGTCTCCCTGTATTCAAATGTAATGGCTGCACCGGCTACGGGATTATCGAACCGGTCGGTCACCCGCACAACGAGTGAATCGGACATCCAGCTCCGTGTCGGCTGCGGATCCTGATCGTCACCGGCCACGATCGTCAAGGACTCAGGCTCTGCCGGATTGATTTCACTGGTATAGGGGCTCTCGCTGATGGCGGTATCATCCAGGGTGATGGAAATCTCATCGATTCCGGTATGGGTCGGCGTATAGCTGACGGTATAAGTGCCGTCGCCGTTATCGGTAATGTCTGTTAATTCCGCATCTTCGTTGGCTCCTGCAATGGTGACGGAGAGGCCGCCGTCAGCACCTGTTACGGGATCGTCTTCTCCGTCAAGTACTGTTATGGTGATGGTTGTTTCTTCACCGGCTTTGCCGTCAGGCACGTCTGCGGTTGTATTGTCTGCGATGGGGTCCACCGGCGTATTGAGGGACAGCGTCACTTCCAATATTCCGGTCACACCACCGTCGGTGTCCGAGGTGGCAACAACGGTAATGTCTCCCGCTTCGGCTTCGTCGGTAATTGTCACCTGGCCCGTCGTTGCGTCAATAGATACCCCGGTCACCGCCTCGTCCAAGCTCCAGGTAACTTCCTCTCCGTCCATCGCCTGGCCGTACTGGTCAAGGACCGTCGACGTATACGTGCTCGTCGTCGTATTTCCTTCGGTCGGGAGCATCAGCGTTTCATCGCCAGTGACTTCAATACTTGTCACCTCCAGTATGTGCAGGGACATTGTGACAACCAGCTCACCGGTTATATTCGTATCCGTATCTGAGGTCGCAACAACGGTAAAGTCGCCCGCTTCGGCTTCGTCGGTCACCGTCACTTCGCCCGTCGTTCCATCAATCGAGATCCCAGCTCCCGCCTCATCCAGGCTCCACGTCACAGCCTCGCCGTCCATTTGTGAACCATATTGATCGAGTACACTCGCCGTATATGTGCTCATGGTTGTATTTTCTTCCGTTGGCAGCGCCAATTCTTCATCGCCGGATACAGTAATATTCGTAACGACCGGGTCATCGAGACCCAGGCTCACTTGCAGGGATCCGCTTACGTCCCCATTCGTATTGGACGTGGCAACAACAGTAAAGGTGCCTTCGTCCGCCTCGTCGGTCACGGTAACTTGGCCAGAAGTTTCATTAATGGAGATCCCGGCCCCCGCCTCGTCCAGGCTCCACGTCACAGCCTCGCCACCCATCTCGGCCCCGTACTGGTCCAAGACCGTCGCCGTGTAACCCGATGTCGTGTTGCCATCGGCAGGGATC
>JBBDRV010000133.1:0-6250 GCA_040905285.1 Balneolaceae bacterium
CCCTTCCTGCTGAGAACCTGTTTTCTCCCTGATGCTGCATTCCCCGAATCACCTGTTTAGTTTGGTTGCAACCCTGGGTAACCGGCGTATACTCCGGGATGCAGCATTTTCCATGCAGGACAGATGGGAGGGTGAGTTTTCTTACCTGCTTCGTACGACAGATGGGCGTATATCCGAGAGGTCAGACACTCGGATTGAATTCGTTACGGATGGTTGCGCACAAGGTTTCAAACGCTTCTGTTTTTGACAAGTAAGCCGACGCACCGGCTTTCCTCATTTCATTAGAAACCTGCTCATCATCGTGCAGTGACAGCCCTATTATATAAACTTCAGGCATCTTCTTTTTGATCAGCTGAGTAGCTTCTATCCCATCCATTGCAGGCATATTTACATCCATTACGATAACATCGGGGAATAGCTCACCTGCGAATTTCACGGCTTCCGTGCCGTCTGCCGCTTCTGCTATGACCACCAGATCCGCCTCTTTTTCAATCAAATTCCTGAGGCCTTTTCGTACCATCTCATGGTCGTCGGCGATCAGAACAGTAATTTTCTGATCGAGTTTACTTGAGAAACTTATTTGAACAGATGAATTACTCTTTTTCTCATTATCCCGATCAGGTGTACCGGTTTTTTCTTCGCTCTTTAACGGAATAAAAAGAGTGGCTCTTGTGCCCTGCTGTGGAACAGAGACCAGTTCCAGACGTCCTCCGAGCATCTCCATTCGTTCCTGAATGTTGAACAGGCCAAACCCACCGTCATCCGATTCGATAAATTCTTCCTCCGAATCAAAACCCACGCCTTCATCTTCCACAGTTACCTGCATATGATTTTCCAAACAGGATGTGGTAACCCGTGCTTTTTTTACACCCGAATGTTGAGCAACATTCATCAACAATTCCCTTACTGATTGCAGAAGGGGAATTTTAGCTTCTTCATCGATGGGTTTCGGTTCATCGTTGCTCTGTACAGACACTGTGAGTCCGTGTTTTTTCATTTGATCAGCCGCCCAAAAGATGTACGCCTCTATATCTTCCTTATTCAGTACGGGTGGTGGTTTTAGCTCCGACATGAGTTGACGGGTATAGCTGATCACCTCATTCAGCAATTCAGTTACTTTATTGATCACGGAAGCTGCAGGTGACGGAAGTTTGCCACCTTTTACCAGGTCAAGTTCCATTTTACACATGGCAAGGAGCTGACCCAGATTATCATGCAGTTCAGTGGCCAGGTACCGCCGCTGATTCTCTTCGGCCGTACTTAATTCAGAAACCAGTGAGCGCAGCTGTTTCTGATAGGAAAGCAGGGATGAAGTACGCTCTTCCACCCGTTCTTCAAGGGTTTTATTCATTGCACGAAGTGCTTCTTCAGCCTTCTTTCGCTGGGTCAGTTCAATCCCCTGCACAAAAATTCCCGTGATCGTACCGTCCGGGCTTCTAATTGGCTGATAGACAAAATTCAGCCAATGCTCTTCAAGTTTATCCGGAGAATCCGAACTCTGAAGGCTGACTTTGATATCGGTTCCCCTGTATGTTTCTCCTATTTTAATACCTGGTCCAGGATCTCCAGGAAGCCCTGACCTTCTATTTCCGGCAGTGCGGCCCGAACCGGTTTGCCGATAATTTCCCGGTTCCCGACCAATTGTTTATAGCACTCATTCGCCCTTTCAAATACATGTTCCGTCCCGATCATCACACACATAAAGGACGGCGCATTGTTGAATATATCGGAAAGCTGCTTTCTTTCTGTCTGTACTTCTTTCAGCAGCTCTTCCAGTTCGGCTTTTGATTTTCTGCCCTCAGGGTTCATTCTCAATTTTTTTCCATGCCATAGCCAGTTAAGAAGTGAACTTTGTGGCAGGTTATTAACACTAATGCATTTATTTCAATGAACTCTTTTAAAAGGATAAATACAATACTATCCGGAGAGTTGGCACTTGCTCAGAGAGTGCTGCCGGTAGTTGTCCGTTCAGCTATTGAAGCAGGAGGTGTATTTCAAGCAGCCGCTATTTAATAAAAACCCGGTTGCTTTAAATAAGATAGTTGCTTATTTAAGTTTTTATAGAATTTATTAAATAAGAAAAGCTCTATTTAACATTACCATGAAAAACGTTAATGCCGGAAAATATATCTCTCAGGGGCACTATGAAAGCTTCGAGCCGGGTCTGATACACCGGAATTGGAAACTTGATGATATGAACGTTATAGACTTGTTGAGTAAGGCGGATCGACAACTTGGCCGGCTGGATATGTATTCAGAGTACATCCCAAACATCGATTTGTTCATTAGTATGCACGTAGCTAAAGAAGCCATACAAAGCTCTAAAATCGAAGGAACCCAGACTTATATTGAAGAGGCGTTAATGGATATAGAGCACGTGTCGGTTGAGAAGAGAGATGACTGGGAAGAAGTTCAGAATTACATCGCCGCAATGAACACGGCTATTAAAGAGTTGGAAAAGCTGCCATTTTCTTCTCGTTTAATTCGAAATACTCACAAAGTCCTGATGCAAGGTGTTCGGGGCGAACAAAAGCAGCCGGGAAATTTTCGGAAAAGCCAGAATTGGATTGGTGGATCATCAATCAATGATGCTACATTTGTCCCTCCTGTCCATGAAAGTATTCCCACACTAATGGGGGATCTTGAAAAGTTCATACATGATGAAAGCCTGCCCTCATGCATTATCAGTTCGAAACGATTCATCCTTTTCTGGATGGAAACGGTCGCGTGGGCCGACTGATGATTACACTGTACCTGGTAAGCTGTGGCATTTTAAAACAGCCAATCCTTTATCTGTCTGATTTTTTTGAAAAGAATCGTGCAGACTATTACGATAAGCTAATGCGGGTGAGGGAGAAAAATGATCTTAAAGGGTGGGTTCTGTTCTTTCTGCATGGAGTGATCGAGACCGCAAAGAGCAGTATTCAGACATTTGATGGGATTATGCAGTTGCAGAAGCAGATTGAAAAAATCCTTCAAACGATGGGAGCCCGTTCCGGTAATGCACAGAAAGTAGTACATCATCTGTATAAAAGGCCTCTTGTCTCAGCTGAGCGAGTGAGTGATGTGGTGGGCGTATCAATGCCGACAGCATATAAGATGATCAGCACATTTGAGGATTTAAACATATTGCGTGAGGTAACAGGTGCTGAACGCAATCGTCTTTACATTTTCCATGAGTACGTAAATCTCTTTAAAACATGAGTGAGGTCGGCCAAACTGAACGAACCAGCCAAATTCTGAGGGTGACACTTGAAGTACTGGAAGTTGTCACTTCTGAACCCGAAAGCCAGACGTATGAAAGGTTCGCTGAAGCGATTGAGGAAACGAATGTAGTACCCACCAGCTAATCTGTTTTTATAATCTCGACAGTGGTTGAAAGCCAGCGAGTTCCTTCATTCTCCTTGTTCTCGCTGACTGCCTTCTAAGGTCCTACCCCAACAACATTTTGAATTGACTGTCTCATATCCCGCAAGCTTAGGTGTCATCTATTGGAAGCCTCCGATATATCTTAGGGTTTCTGTAAATCACAGATTCAGACAAGAAAATCCTATCCCTTATGTACAATAATTCCTGCGGAGAGGGGTACATTTAAACTTTAAAATAGCTCAGGGTGCAAGCTTATCAAGAGAGCTTGCAGACATTGAACGCTGGAAAACAGGGAGAAAAGAGAGCGAGTGGGGTGTTATGGAACGAGGAATCAGGTTGTTGCCGGTAGTGGCTTTGCTGCTGGTATTCGGGTGCAAAGATTTGAATGATTCAGGAGATATTGGAGATGAACGGCTTATCCTTCATACGGGGGTAGTCCCGGAAAATGGAGGAGAGATAATCCCTAACGGTGGTGAATTCGATGGTGAGGAAGAGGTTGAATTACGAGCAATGGCCTCCGAGGGTTTTATTTTCACCGAATGGAGCGGGGACCTGAATGGCAATTCCAATCCGCATGTCCTCAAAATGGATAAGGATTTTCAGGCTGTCGCTATTTTTACAGAGAAGAAATATACCCTGGATGTAGAAGTAGAGGGCAACGGTCATGTTTATGAAGAGTTGGCAGAAGATCCGGCGAAAGCCAGCTATGAAGAAGGGACCAAAGTACGGTTGACTGCCGACCCGACAGATGGTTGGGTTTTCAGTCATTGGGAAGGAGACCTTTCCGGAGATGACAACCCGAAAACCTTGACGATCGAAGAGGAAATGTCGGTAAAAGCTGTCTTTACCGAATCCAAGGATGATGACAAGTCAGGAGAAGGAGATAGTAACCCCGATGATGATAAAGGTGAAAATGACCAAAGCGATGATAAAAAAGAAGACGATAACGGAAATGATGACTCTGGAGACGATAAGAATTCCGAAGATGATGACAAGTCAGACGATGACGACAAATCCGGAGACGATAAGAATGGCGATGATTCCAAGGATGATGATAAATCTGATGATGACGGTAAAGAGGACAAAGGAGACGATAATAATTCCGAAGATGACGACAAGTCCGGAGACGATAAGAAAGGGGATGATGATGATAAAAATGGGGATGACAAGGATGATGGGAAATCAGGAGATGACAAGAAGGACGATGATAAAGATGATGGAAAGTCCGGAGACGATAAGAAGGGGGATGATGATGATAAAAATGGGGATGACAAGGATGATGGGAAATCAGGAGATGACAAGAAGGACGATGATGACAAGGGAGATTCCGGAGTTGATGGAGATGATTCCAAAGATGACTCCAAAGACGATGAACCAAAGCCTTTCACACTGGATCGAAATATTACCGGGAAAGGAACCGTCTGGTGGGAACCTCATTCTGAAACCGAGAAGATTCCGGAAGGAACCAAACTGACAATAGGTGCCAACCCCTCCAATGGTTGGGAATTCTCTCATTGGGAAGGTGATTTTCAGGGATCAGAAAATCCGATAGAGGATGTAAAGATTAACCGGGATAAAGTATTTACGGCTGTTTTTGAGAAAAAAGAGGAGGAGCCTGATCCCGAACCGGAAATCTACAGTATAACTACATCAGTCGATCATGGAGAGGGAGAAATTATTGTCGATCCTGAACAGGATGAATATGAGGAAGGTACAATCATTAATAAAGTAGAGGCTGTACCTGCCGATGGTTGGACGTTTGTTCGATGGGAAGGAGACTTTCAGGGTGATGAGAACCCTGTAGAGGATTTTGAGATTGATCAAAATAAGGAAATAAAAGCCCTATTTGAGCAAGAGCCGGAGACATTTACCGTAACCGTGGAAGACATTTCGGATGGTGAAGTTGAACTAACTCCGGACAAAGAGGAATATGAATCCGGTGAGGAGGTTACAGCCGAATTCATACCGGATGAAGAAAGGGAATTTGTCATGTGGATAGACGACTTGAGCGATTACATAGATGAAAATCCTTTGACCTTTACAGTTGAACGGGATATGAATATTAATGCCTATATCGAAGTCAAACGCTACCAAGCAACAATAGAATCTTCTCCGGGAGGTGGGTTGATTGTTAACCCACATTCTAAATACGGGGGGTACACCAGGGGGCAGGAAGTTTACATTACTGCATCTCCGATGAATGGGTACGAATTCGTAGAGTGGTCGCATGACCTTTTTGAATACGGTAGCGAAAACCGAATAACGATTCAATTTGATCCTGACGAGGTTTGGGGTGCTGTTTTTGAGGAGAAGGAACAAGTGGGATCTTAGTTTCTCCGGAGCGTTAGTTGCATTTAATGTACATAATCAGATGTTACACCGGACCTTTCCAGGAACCGGCGCCCAAGTGTAAGCTTCCCTGAAAGTTGACCATGAAAGATGAAGTGGGTCGGGTGGATACGCAAAAAGAATGTCTTCAGGCTCTCTATTTGTTTCTTTGACCAATAATAGAGTATTTACATGCAGGATATTGTCAGAATAAAGTCTTGCACTCAAAATAGCTATCCGTTCCGGTTCCGAAAAGAATTGCAGGTGGCATACCGTCACCTGCCTCATTAATCATTGAAGATACCGCTTCCGGAACTGGCAGTGCCAGAAATACAGATTAAGAGATGAACCATAATCAATCATAAAATCATTATGAATATAGTAAGCAGGCTATCTTTTCTAGCTTTTCTTCTGGTGGCGCTACCGCTGGTCTCTATGAGCCAATCCATAGATCTGGAAAATTTAAAGCCGATAGAATTAAACTTTTACGTTGCCGAAGGCCTGGATTGGAAAGGAGAGTCCACGCAAAATACGAACTGGAACAAAATCACAG
>JBBDRV010000134.1:0-6200 GCA_040905285.1 Balneolaceae bacterium
ATCCGGAAAGATGCGGAACCGGAGAAACGTCTTTACGCGATCTTTCCACACGTGCAGTCCGGCTACTTTGTACGTGGCAAAACCCAGAAAAAGAATCTGCCCGGCACTGTTCCCGATAAACAGAAGATCCATGCGCTGCAGGAGTCTGTCACCAAAGTCAACGCCGGGATCCGTGCCGCCGACTATCATGATCAGGGCAACGGATACAAAACCGGCGACAATCTGGAACAGGACAAATGCAAGGACGATCCAGAGGACGGCCACGGCCCAGTCGCTGAATCCGTTTCTTTCAACCCACGGGGGCATGCCGGGAGTGATCGGTGTATGGTCGGTAGGCTGTTGACTATTCATTCAGTATAATCTTCATAATCTTCTTCTTTGACGGCAAAAAACCGGACCCCAAGCATTCCCGTCAGCAGGTTAAGCAGTCCGGTAACAGGAATTCCGACGACCAGCTGCTGAAATACAGAGGTATCCCGGACCCCGGCGGCCATCTGGTCAATCATCTGGTCCTGCGTGTCCGCGGGAAGGTCCATGGCTTCCACATTCTCCACAACACTGTCAAGCAGCCGTTCGGTATATCCGGGATCAAAGATAACCCACAATTCATTAAGAAGTGTGCTGAACAGAACAATCATCGCCCCTGTCAGGAATCCGATGAGCGCGCCCCTTCCAAGTTTCATCCGGGGCGTACTGTACCTGGTTACATGCCAGACAGCTGCCAGCCCGCCCAGGCACGTGGCCAGGCAGACAACCACGCTTCCGAGCATCATGGGACTGAATACAGTCCCGCCGGGCTCGGACGCTATCTGTACATATCCGAAAATGATATTGATCGCGAAGCCTGCAATACTGAAAATCCCGCTGACAATCAGTACGGACGTCCAGTAACCGGGATCCGGTGATGCCGTGTTTCTGCCGTTGGTTGACGTTGTCTGTTCCATGTCTCAATCCGTTTTGTTCGTTGTTTTAATAAACCGGTCTGCAAGCATGCAGACCACCCCCACTCCCAAAAATGCCCCGAAAAAAAATCGAGAGAAATTGGAACTGTTCCAAACCCAAAGGTTTCCGGCTGAAAAATCCATCACATTCACTGCGACCGCACAGCCAAGCAGTATGCCGGGCCATCCCTGCCGGAAGAGCCGGGCCGATGCGGCAGGAATCAGCAGCCAGCCTGCAAGCAGCCCTGAAAAAATACCGAAACACCGCGCGTTGACAGCCATCGGCACTCCGTCGATATGAAACGAACGCTCCGGCAACTGGTGGCATACTCCCCGGAATGCCCGGTACGTCCAGTCGGAATAATCCAGCGGACGGTCCGCTATCCCGTTTCCGAGGGAGGCCGCAACGAGAAAAATCAACCCGCCAAGAACTGTAAAATAAAGTGCCCTGTATTGCATATCAGCCCGACTGCGCCGACAGGCGGTCCAGAAAGTTACCGGGGGCCCGGCGGGGACGGCGCGTCTCCCTGTCCGAAAAAGCCAGGGTAACCTGACCCAGTACATGGGGATCCTCCTGCCTGGACGTATACACGTGATAATAGGTGAACAGGCGGACCGCGGGCCGGTCATAAATCATCACCTTCAGGGTCATCTCCTCGTCGTAGAACACCGGCGACTTGTATTCCAGCGCCGCATCCACGACCGGCAGCATGATTCCCTGCTCTTCCAGTTTACTGTACGGCAGGCCCAGATCCCTGATCATCTCTGTCCTGGCAACTTCAAAAAATTCAAGGTACCTGCCGTAATACACATATCCCATCTGGTCTGTCTCCCCGTACCTGCTCCGGAGGCGGTGGGAATAACTGTGGATGGGCGGCCGGTCGGGAAATGAAATCATTCAGTCCTGTTTTCCGGTTTCGGCATCAGCACCGGCAATATCCCAGCGGCCCATGGCTGCATATTTTTCGATCCGGGAGTTTATCAGTTTATCGGGCTTCAGCTTCCCAAGTCGTGCCAGGCTTTCCAGAATCTGTTTCTTCACGGCATCGGCAGCCATATCCCAGTTCCGGTGGGCACCGCCGAGCGGCTCGGCTATCACGCCGTCAATAATCTCCATCTTTTTCAGGTCACCGGCCGTCAGTTGAAGCTCCGACGCGGCCTGCTCTTTGTAATCCCATGTTTTCCAGAGGATGGAGGAACACGATTCCGGAGAGATGACCGAATACCATGTATTTTCCATCATATACACTTCATTGCCCATCCCGATGCCGATCGCCCCGCCGCTGGCGCCCTCACCTATCACAACCGAAATCAGCGGCACGCGGAGCATGGCCATCATCTTCAAATTTTTAGCGATGGCTTCAGCCTGACCCCGCTCTTCGGCTTCCAGGCCCGGGTAGGCCCCCGGGGTGTCGATCAGCGTAACCACCGGCACATTGAACTTTTCCGCCAGCTTCATCAGCCGCCAGGCCTTCCGGTATCCCTCGGGGTTGGCCATTCCGAAATTGCGGTATGTCCGGTCTTTGGTATCCCGGCCCTTCTGGTGCCCCAGGATCATCACTGACTGATTATCGATGGTGGCAAACCCGCCGACCACCGCCTTGTCGTCACTGTAATATCTGTCCCCGTGCAGCTCGACAAAGTGGCCGGTCAGCCGCTTGATGTAGTCCAGTGTGTAGGGCCGCTCCGGATGGCGGGCAAGCTGAACCCGTTGCCAGCGGGTCAGATTGGAAAAGATGGATTCCCGAAGCTGGTCGGCTTTTTTCTTCAGCCTGTCAATTTCCGGCTTGAGTACGCCGTCGCCCACCGAGAGCTCATTCAGCTCTTCAATTTTCTTTTCCAGATCGGCGATCGGCTGTTCAAAATCGAGATATTGCATAGATAATTGTATGATTTATAAGACAGTCAATATAAAAAAGGTTTCTGAACGTATTTTAATCTTTACGTATCTCCATTTTTTCAGCAAAGTGGTCACAGAAATCCCGCATGTCACCGCTGATCCGTTCATCGCCGATCGACCGGTCGAGCGTATCCGCCATCGTCACAAGGGTCTGATGGAAAAAAATCTTCATCTCATCCACGGTCATTTCACGGGTCCAGAGGTCCAGCCGGAGGGTGTCTTTCCGCTGATGATCCCACAGCGACAGAATCATGGCACGGCAGTCGGTCTCCCCCTCATCCCCGCCGGATTCGGAGTCATCTGTGGCATTCCATACGATATTGCCGGGAATTTTTTCCTCGTCAAGTTCAACGGTAATATTGATCTCTTTTTTCTGTTCAGGCATCCGTTTCAGTCTGTGGTTTGCAGTTATTCCTAAGAGTGTCGAGGACCAGTGAAAAGTCGTTCGGCAGCGGAGAGTCAAATGTCATATATGTCTCACTGCCCGGGTGGTGAAAACCGAGGGTCTTGGCGTGGAGGGCCTGACGGGGCAGTGCCTTGAACAGTCTCTGGAACATGGCTTTCCGGCTTCCCGTATTCTGTCCGTACCGGACGGAATCCCCTCCATAGGTGGTATCTCCGAACACATAGTATCCTTCATGCTGCATATGAACGCGGATCTGGTGCGTGCGCCCGGTTTCAAGGCTCAGTTCCACCAGGGCCAGGTAATCAAAGTATTCCAGTACGGTGAACTGTGTACCCGCTGTCTTTCCCCGGCCCTCCGGCAGCACTGTCATGATCTTCCGGTCCTGCGGCGACCGGCCGATATTGCCCCTGATGACCCCGGATTTGGGCGGGCGCCCCCAGACAATGGACCAGTAGGTGCGGTCGACATCCCTGCGGGCAAACTGTTTGCCCAGTTTCCTGTGGACGGTGTCGTTTTTAGCCACCACCAGCAGGCCGCTGGTATCCTTGTCCAGCCGGTGCACGATCCCCGGCCTCAGGGTTTCGTCCTCCACGGTGGACAGGTTTTGACTTGTATGGTACAGAAGGCCGTTAACCAGGGTCCCGCTCCAGTTGCCGAAAGCCGGATGCACCACCATATCGGGTTCTTTGTTCACGATCAGCAGGTCCTCGTCCTCATAGATAATGTCCAGCTCCATCTTCTCGGGACCGGCTTTCGGAGGAGGGGGCTTCGGCAGGCTGATATCGATGACATCCCGCGGCTGCATAATATACGACGGTTTCTCCGGCCGGCCGTTCACAATGACATATCCGTCCTTAATCGCCTGTTTAACTTTGGTACGGCTTACATTTTCCACAAAGGACGTAATGTACCGATCAAGACGGACATCTGTTTGCTGCCCCTCGGGTACAGTAAGCATATACTCGGTTCTGTTCGGATTGTCTCTTTTAACCAGCATGATCTGACAAGATAAAAATTTACGCCATCCCTTATGAAAAGAGTTTTTACAAAATTCCGCTCACGGGCGGCTGTAAGGTTTTCGGACAAACCCGCTCATACGGAATACGGGATTCATTAAGAGAGCTGTCATGAGGGCGCAAAAGGTCAACCAGTCTGCTTTGGGAGGCACTTGCCCACCCTTATTTCAGATAACTGTCAGTCCCGTGTACAATAACGTGTACAATCAAGAGAGAGTCATCTTGCCGCTGGCGGGGACATCAGCATCGTTTCCTCCAGCGGTTTTTATATTTTCAGGACCTCCTGTACTTTCCCGCTCATTCCATTTAAAATTCAATCCTCAATGTTTTAAATTCACCCGGGTAATACTCTTATCTCAACAGGAGGCTTCACACCGTGATCAAATCACTATACATAAAAAATTTCGCCCTTATCGATGAGCTCGATGTTGAATTTAAAAAGGGACTGAATATCCTGACGGGGCAGACAGGAGCCGGTAAATCGATCATCATCGGTGCCCTGAATATGATTCTGGGTGAGCGGGCCGATACGGAAGTCCTGCGGCAGGGGTCGAAAAAAGCCATCGCGGAAGCGCGCATCCAGGTTGACGAGCGTCCTGAAATCAAAAAGATCCTGCAGGACAACGCTGTTGAATTTTCACGGGAACTGATTCTCCGCAGGGAAATCACGAACTCCGGCAGCCGCGGGTTCATCAATGACACGCCGGTGACGATCGGCATTCTGAAAGCTGCAGGCAATTATCTGGTGGATCTTCACGGCCAGCACGATCATCAGTTTCTTCTGAATGATGAAAATCACCGTAAGGTCATGGATGATTTTGAGACTGTGAAGCCGTTGCTGGAGGCCTACAGGAGTGCCTACAGGGATATGGCCGACCTGCAGAAGGATCTGAAGCTCCTGAAAAGAAGGGAAGCCGATATAAGGGAGAAGGCAGAACTCCATCAGTTCCAAGCCTCCGAACTTGCCGAGGCGCGCCTGGACGCAGAAGAAGAGGAGAAGCTGACTGCGGAAATGACCCTTCTGGATAACGCCGAAGAGCTGGACCAGAAGGCAGCCCTCATCACCGGGCTTGGCAGTGATAATGATGCCAGCCTGCTTAATTTACTCAATATCGTCCGGCTCCATCTGGAGGAAATCGCCCGAATCGAACCTGAATTCGCATCCTATCTTGAGGAAGTCAAAACTGCCGGAATAAGCATCCAGGAAACCGTCCGGTTTACGGAGCGCTACAGAAGCGGCATCGAGTTTAACCCGGCCCGGCTGGAGGAACTGCGCCAGAGGCAGGCGGAACTCAGGCGGCTGAAAAAAAAATACAACCGCTCTGTACCGGAGCTGATCAGCTATCTTGAGGAGCTGAGGTCCGAACTTTCACTGGCTGAGAATTTCGATGTGGAAATTGAAAAGCTGGAAAACCGGATTTCCGGACAGTCGGACATACTAAGGGATCACGCATTGGCCCTGCATGAAAAGAGGCAGGAGGAAGGAGAGGAACTGGCCGGGGATATCGAGGAGAAACTGAAGCACCTCGGAATATCCACCCCCTGTTTCAGGGTGAATGTGAACTGGCAATATGCCGGGAACGGGTGGTTTTCCCTGGAAGGACGACCGGTGGAATGCCACATGGACGGCTGTGACGAGGTGCTGTTTTTCATTTCAACCAACAAGGGCGAAGACCCGAAACCCCTGTCCAGGATTGCCTCGGGCGGGGAAGTCAGCCGCGTGATGCTGGCCCTCAAATCCATCATCGCACGGGAGCAGCAACTGCCGGTAATGATCTTTGACGAGATCGACACGGGGATCAGCGGCCATATTTCTGAAAAAGTGGGGGTGGCGATGCGCAGGCTTTCCTCCCGGTGCCAGATTATCGCCATCACGCACCAGCCGCAGATTGCCAGCCAGGCGCACAAGCACTACCGCGTGGAAAAAGTCGAAACGG
>JBBDRV010000135.1:0-6195 GCA_040905285.1 Balneolaceae bacterium
TTGCTACAACACCGGCACCGACCGTCCGGCCGCCTTCACGAATCGCAAATCGCAGGCCTGGCTCCATGGCCACCGGCTGAATCAAATTCACATTCAACTTTACATTGTCGCCCGGCATCACCATCTCTACATCGGACGGAAGTTCACACTCGCCCGTCACATCGGTCGTACGGAAGTAGAACTGCGGACGGTACCCTTTGAAAAAGGGCGTGTGACGGCCTCCCTCATCCTTGCTCAGCACATACACTTCACACTCAAACTGCTTGTGAGGGGTGATCGACCCCGGCTTGCATAAAACCATGCCCCGCTGCAACTGCTCCTTGTTGATCCCGCGAAGCAGGATCCCCGCATTGTCGCCGGCCTGACCCTCGTCCAGCAGACGGCGGAACATCTCTATGCCGGTAACCACACTCTTCATCGGCTGCTCGACAATGCCCACAATCTCAATCTCTTCGTTGATCTTGACCACACCACGCTCTATCCGGCCCGTCGCTACCGTCCCCCGGCCCGTAATCGAAAACACATCCTCCACCGGCATCAAAAACGGCTTGTCCACATCACGATCCGGCGTCGGAATCGTCTCGTCAACAGCCTTCATCAATTCCAGAATCTTCTCTTCCCACTTGTCCTCGCCATTCAGCGCGCCAAGGGCCGATCCCTGGATCACAGGAATGTCATCCCCGTCAAACTCATAGCTCGACAACAGCTCACGCACTTCCAGTTCCACCAGCTCAAGCAGCTCCTCGTCATCCACCAGATCCACCTTGTTCATAAACACCACGATCTGAGGAACACCCACCTGGCGCGCCAAAAGAATATGCTCGCGCGTCTGCGGCATCGGTCCGTCAGTCGCCGCAACCACCAATACCGCTCCATCCATCTGCGCAGCTCCGGTAACCATGTTCTTTACATAGTCGGCGTGGCCGGGACAGTCCACATGCGCATAGTGACGGCCGTCCGTCTCATACTCAACATGGGCCGTCGCTATCGTAATGCCCCGCTCACGCTCCTCAGGGGCATTGTCAATATCCGCAAACTGCTTGGCAACCCCTCCGTAGTGCTTGGCCATAACCGTCGTGATGGCAGCCGTCAAGGTCGTCTTTCCGTGATCCACGTGACCAATCGTCCCTATGTTCACATGGGGCTTGCTACGCTGAAACTGTTCTTTTGCCATGACTTAAAACGTTTATAGTTATTTTTGTTCTTCAATTATTTCAAGTGCTTTATTCGCAGGCACTTCAGAATACTCGGAAAATTCCATTGAGTATGCAGCTCTACCCTGGGTGAGGGATCTCAGATCGGTAGAATAGCCAAACATTTCAGACAGGGGCACTTTTGCCCTTACAACAGATCCTTCCGGGCTGTTATCCATTTTGCCGATAATTCCCCTCCGGCCGTTAATGTCCCCGATTACATCTCCCATATACTCTTCAGGGGTGGTAATTTCCACATCCATAATCGGTTCCAGCAATTTGGGGTCCGCTTTCTTTGCAGAATTCCTGAACGAAAGCCTTGCACACAGTTCAAAACTGAACGCATCCGAATCGACATCATGATAGGAACCGTCAAACAGCCGCACTCCAATATTCTGTGCAGAATAGTTTGCCTGAATGCCCGACTGCATTGACTCGCGAAAACCCTTCTCGACAGATGAAATAAATTCCCGCGGAATATTACCGCCTACAATCTCATCGATAAACTTGAAGCCTTCGCTTACGGTCACCTTCTTGTCATCATCTTCATACTGGTCAAAATGGTCAATAGGACCGATTTCAAACTCCATATCGGCAAATTTTCCACGGCCGCCTGTTTGCTTCTTGTATATTTCCCGGTGGGTAACAGGTTTGGAAATGGTTTCACGATAAGAGACCTGCGGCGCCCCTACATTGGCCTCTACTTTAAATTCCCGCTTTAACCTGTCAACAATAATTTCCAGGTGAAGCTCACCCATCCCCGCAATTGTCGTCTGGCCTGTCTCGTCATCCGTCTTCACTTTAAATGTAGGGTCTTCTTCTGATAACTTGATAAGTCCGACAGTAAGCTTATCCGCATCCGCCTTGGATTTCGGCTCCACAGCAAGTTTGATGACAGGCTCCGGAAAAGAAATCTGCTCAAGAAGTATCGGTGAATCCACATCACAGAACGTATCGCCTGTCCGTACTTCTTTCACCCCGACAGCAGCGGCAATGTCCCCGGCACGTACGATGTCAATATCCTTTTTGTCATTGGCATGCATCTCGAGAAGCCGCCCGATCCGCTCTTTTTTCCCGGTAGAAGAGTTCAGAATATAGGAGCCTTTTTCCAGTGTACCGGAATAAACACGGAAGAATGTCAGTTTCCCAACATAAGTATCCGTCATAATCTTAAAGGCAAGCGCAGAAAACGGCTCTTCCACATCCGGCTTCCGGATCAGCTTTTTACTTTCATCTTTGGGGTCCAGGCCGTTGACAGGCTCAACATCCAGGGGGCTTGGCAGATATTCAATGACTTTGTCCAGCAGAATCTGAACGCCCTTGTTTTTAAGCGCGGTTCCGCACAAAACCGGGGTAATGTCTCTTGCCAGAGTAGCCATTCTGATAGCGCCCTCGATCTCCTCTCCACTGATCTCCTCTTCCATGAGGTACTTCTCCATCAGGGAATCATCATGATCCGCAATAGACTCGATCATAAGCTTATGATACTCTTCTGCTTTTTCCCTGAGATCTTCCGGTATGTCAATTTCATCATACTTTGCACCGAGAGATTCATCATCCCATATAATACCTTTCATATTGATAAGGTCGACAACCCCGCGAAATTTTTCTTCTGATCCGATCGGAATCTGAATCGGAATGGGATTCGCCTTGAGTTTGCTCCTCATCTGTTCGATAACATTATAAAAATCAGCACCCGTCCGATCCATCTTGTTGACAAATGCCATGCGCGGCACGTTGTACTTGTTCGCCTGCCTCCATACTGTCTCGGACTGAGGCTGAACAGCTCCGACAGAGCAGAAAACACCGATAGCACCGTCAAGAACACGCAGTGAACGCTCTACCTCAACAGTAAAATCCACGTGGCCCGGCGTGTCTATGATGTTTATCCGGTGATCTTTCCAGATGCAGTGAGTCGCAGCGGATGTAATCGTTATACCCCGCTCCTGCTCCTGCTCCATCCAGTCCATGGTTGCGGCGCCGTCGTGCACTTCACCCATCCGGTGACTGCGGCCTGTATAGAAAAGAACCCTCTCCGTAACAGTCGTTTTCCCGGCATCGATATGAGCCATAATACCGATGTTACGGGTCCGCTTCATGCGGTCAATAATTTTAGGATCTACTTTTGTCGTTACTTCAGACATTTCTTTACTCGTTTAAATCGTTTTTTTTAAAACCTGAAATGAGCGAAAGCTTTGTTTGCCTCGGCCATTCGGTGTGCCTCATCCTTTTTACGTATGGCACCCCCTTCGCTGTTCGCAGCATCCATCAATTCGCGCGACAGACGCAATGCCATTGACTTGTCATTCCTGGAGCGCGTGGCGTTGATAATCCACCGTATGCTCAGCGCTGTTCCGCGGCCGGCCCGAACTTCAATAGGCACCTGATACGTTGCACCTCCAACTCTTCTTGAACGAACTTCAACTACAGGAGTTGTGTTACTCAGTGCATTTTTGAACACATCGATCGGGGTTTCCCCGGTCTTCTCTTCTATAATTTCAAAAGCCTGATATAAAATTTTCCGCGCAACATTCTTTTTACCGTCGCGCATCAGGCTGTTCACAAAACGGGTCACCAGTTTGTCCTGAAACACCGGATCAGGCTGAACATCTCTTATCTCTGCTGTTCTTCTGCGCATATTATCAGTTGAAAATTTAAAATCTTAAAATTACCCTTTCGGCTTTTTCGTACCGTAATGACTGCGACCCTGCTTACGGTCCTCAACCCCGGCAGTATCGAGAGTCCCACGCACGATATGGTAACGTACACCCGGCAAATCTTTCACACGTCCGCCGCGAATCAATACAATACTGTGTTCCTGCAGATTATGGCCTTCTCCCGGTATATATGCAGAAACTTCAATGCCATTCGTTAAACGCACACGGGCAACTTTACGAAGCGCTGAATTGGGCTTCTTGGGTGTGGTAGTGTAAACACGGGTACAGACCCCCCTCTTCTGCGGACAGTTCTGCAGCGCGGGAGCCGTTGTTTTACTCGTCTTACTTTTTCTACCTTTGCGAATTAATTGTTGTATTGTAGGCACGGATTTACAGTTTGGTTTCGTGAATTCAAGAGCTTGACAAGATAACAACATTTAATCTTTGATATCAAACCTGATAAACGATTTATTTTAGATAACAGGAACTGCAGCACCTTCCATGCTTTGGATTCGTTTTTAAATGGAAAAAACCAACTAATTAATGATTAACTGATATATATCAGAATATCGATTTGAATTTGACCAAATTACCAGATATGTCGGCCGGACGCATAAACGCACTGCAAAAGTCCGGCATCGAGACCGCGGAAGATCTGCTGATGTTTTTTCCCAACAGGTATATCGACCGGACGAGTGTCCATCCGATAGGAGACCTGACCGGAAACGGAGAGACCGTTGCTGTGACAGGCCGCATTTCCCATATCCGTGAACAGGGCCGTGGCAGAAAAAAACGGCTCGAGGTTATTGTCAAAGACGAAACAGGCTCTGTCAAAGGAGTCTGGTTCAGAGGGGCGGGGTATTTTCGCAGGCTTTTCAGGCAGGGCAGCCTCATCTCTTTTTACGGTACCGTCCGGCGATTCGGAAAAGATCTGTCGATGGCCCATCCGGAAGTGGATATTCTCAAGTCAGAAGCGGATGCTGAGGCCTTGCAGCGGATCGTGCCGGTCTATCCGGGTAACAAAAAATTCTCAAGTGCCCGCATCAGCCATAAACTGATCCATACCTGGGTCAATATTATTCTCGGCCAGATCCGCACTGCCGAATTCCTGCCGGAAAGCGTACTGGGGAAATACTCCTATCCCGACCGGCAACAGTCCTTGTATATGATCCACAACCCTGAGACGATGGCTCAGGCTGAAACCGCCCTCAGCCGTTTTAAATTCGAAGAGCTTTTTCTATTCGTACTCGGCATGGCAAGACTCCGGCAGGTGCACTTCGAACGCCATCAGGGACTGAAATTCTCGGATAATTCGGGTCACGCATCCCATTTTCTTGAGAATCTGATTCCATTCAACCTCACTGACGGTCAAAAGTCAGCGCTCGGAGAGATAAGAACGGACCTTTTTTCGGGGATACAGATGCACCGCCTCATTCAGGGAGATGTCGGTGCCGGGAAAACGGTGATTGCCATTGCCGCAATTCTTCTGGCTATAGATAACGGATACCAGGCCGTCTTCATGGCACCGACCGAGATACTGGCAGAACAGCATTATCATACGCTGTCAAAGTACCTGGAAAAGCTTGATCTGCAAATCCGGCTGCTGACCGGAGGACAGAACAGGAAGCTGCGGGCTGACCATCTTGCCTCGGTCTCCGGAGGAAAATGCCAGATCGCCGTCGGAACACATGCCATTATCCAGGAAAATGTCATCTTCCATAATCTGGGACTTGCCGTCATTGACGAGCAGCACCGGTTTGGTGTAAAACAGCGTGCGGAAATCCTTAAAAAGGGAAACCATCCTCATCTGCTGGTCATGTCAGCCACACCCATTCCCAGGTCACTTGCCCTGTCTGTCTACAGCGATCTGGATATTTCCATCGTCAGGGGACTTCCGGCCGGACGCAAACCGGTACGTACGGCTGTCCGCTCTGATAAAAAGCGGGAAGAAGTCTATGCTTTTCTGCAGCAGAATATAACGGAGGGAGGCCAGGCCTACATTGTGTACCCGCTGGTTGAAGAGTCTGAAGCGATGGACCTTCAGGATGCCACCATGGGTTTTGAAAAAATCCGCAAACGTTTTCCGGATGCGGAGGTCGGCCTGATTCACGGGCGTCTGAAAAGTGAGGAGAAAGAAGCTGCAATGAAGCGCTTTTACAGCGGACAGCTTCAAATACTGGTTTCCACAACCGTCATTGAGGTTGGAGTGGACGTATCCAATGCCAATGTGATGATTATAGAGCATGCCGAACGTTTTGGCCTGTCCCAGCTGCATCAGTTAAGGGGCCGCATAGGACGGGGCAAACGGCAAAGCTACTGCATTCTGATGGCCGGCGGCAAGATAA
>JBBDRV010000136.1:0-34696 GCA_040905285.1 Balneolaceae bacterium
GACCCCGGCCTGACCGTGCTGGGTTTCAATGATGATGACACCGTTTTGAGCCTCACTTCCATAGAGAGCCGCCGCGTTTGCCCCTTTAAGGACATTGATGGACGCTATATTGTCACTGCTCAGATTTGTGGTATTACCCCGGATCGGTACTCCGTCCACTACATACAGGGGCTGGCTGTCTCCGGAAATGGACCGGTTGCCGCGGAGTATCACACGGGCATCCGCTCCAAGCCCGCTTGCACCGGTATTCATCGTCAGGCCGGCCACTTTTCCCTGCAATGAACTTATAACATTCAATTCACGTGCCTCTGTCAGCGTTTCGGTATCGATGCCCTGCGTGCTGTAGGACAGCGACCGCTGTTCCCTCTCCAGACCGAATGCCGTCACAACCATTTCCTCACCGCTCACGACCGCCGATTCCAGTTCGATATCAATATTCGTGCGGCCGCCAATCGGCAGCTCCTGTGTCTGGTAACCTATGTATGAAATCACCAGTGTCTCGTTCAGTGCAGGAACCGACAGACTGAAATTTCCGTCTGCATCAGTGACTGTACCCATTGAGGTACCCTCCACTACGATATTGACTCCGGGCAGCGTCTGGCCGGATGAGGCATCCGTAACCTGGCCCTCGACGGTTTCCTGCATAATAGCCGATTCGGCTTCCACCGCAGCAGCTTTTTTAATAATGAGTGCGGTGCGGTTCGGCGCAATGCCGGCTTCCAGACCGGTTCCGTTCAGCAGCCGGTTCACGGCATGAAAAACAAATACATCTTCGAACTTCATGGAAACGCTTTTTTCAGGTATCAGATCTGAATTGTAGGACAGCCCGACATTCGCCTCTTTTGCCAGTCTCTCCAGGGCCTCCCCGATAGGCACATCCCTGAATTCAATATTAACCAGGTTGTCTGCCGTATGGAGGCTTGTCAGGTATTCCATCTCAAGCTCCTGGCCGCTGACTTCATTTACATGTCCGATAAAACCTGAAAACAGCATCGCCAAAGTGACCAGCAAGATGTTCATTCCCAGGTTTTTCTTCTTTTCTTTTGTATCGTATATGGTGGTCATATCCGGTGTGATTTAGGTTTGTAGGTTTTTTTACTAATGGTCTGATTCAATTAATTAGGGTCCGATTCACTATATGGTTCAATCATGTGATGTCTGACTAATTGCAGTCTTTCCTTTAACTCTCCAGCTGACGGCATCTCCCTTTTTTTCAAAATCTATCTCAAGACTGTGGGCGATCACCTCAAGTACATTGTCCGGTGACCGTTCCGAAAAGTCAGCCGTCAATCTCAGGTCAAGCAACTCTTCATCCACAATCGTCGATTCAATATCATAGATCCGTTCAAGCTGGCTGATGACTTCGGGAAATGGGGTCCTGTCAAAAACCACCCTGCCATGGATCCAGCTCATGTAATTGTGAATGTTTGCAGCTTCTTTCGTGATTTCGTGCGTTTTGACATCAAATAACCCGATAGTATTCTTTTCAAGAATTTTTTCCTGGCCGGACAGCAGGGATGGTGAGCTGAGGGAAACTTTTCCCTCGGACACGGCTACGAATACTTCATCGGAATACACGCTTTCCTTCACATTGAAGGCTGTACCCAGAACCCGAACCTGCGCCTCACCGATATGGACGATAAACGGTCTGCTTTTATCCGCTGTAATTTCGAAAAACGCCTGCCCTTCAAGCGTCACCGTCCTGTCTGCCGAATCGAAGACTTCCGGCATTTCAATCCGGGAATTCTCGCTCAGCCTTATCGTAGAACCGTCTGTCAGTGTCATGGTTTTCTGCTCGCCATCTCCCGTTGAATGAACCACTACAGGAACCGGTTCTTCTGTAAGAGCTGTTTCCGCGCCGAAGTAATTTTCCATAAGCGGAACGACCGCAACAAGAAAGACAATGCATGCCGCCACAGCCAGAACAGACGGGTGCCGATGCAAACGATTAATACGGCTGAAGGAAAGTTTGGGCTCGCCGATCAGGGTTTCTATTCTCTTCAGGGTATGGGCGGCGTCCGGAGAGACCGGAACAGCTTTTCCCAGCTCTTCAACACATTCAACATCCCTGTCAAACCGCTTTTCAGCATATTTCTGCCCTTCGGTTGTCTGAAACCAGTCCAGAACAATTCCGGCTTCCTCTTCAGAAGCTGTACCGTCCAGATATTTTTCTACCAGATTTTTATTTATATCAGTCATTGTCATGCCAGTAATTTTCCACTTCCCTTTTTCACTCTGAACACCCCGTTGTTTACAGTTACTACAACACCGAATGAGTTACGGATGCCGTATCACTAAAAATATTTACACAAGCGCAAAATACTTACACAAGCGCGGTTATTTCATACAGCAGAGTGGAAAAACGTTCTGCACGACTTGCCGGGAAGAATTCAGGATGAGCAGTTATCGCGGTGAAGGCAGGTCCGGGCTTACATACCCGAGTGGATACTCATAAATTTACGTATAAATTTATTGGCCCGGGAATATTGGGATTTGACAGTATGTATTGAAACTCCCAGCCGACCGGCTATCTCCTTGTTCGAATATCCGTCAATGCTTTTCAGCCTGTAGATCAGCTGCTTCCGGGCAGGCAGTTTTTGCAACCCCCTGTTGAATATATGCTCGTATTCGGAAAGCAGCATTCGGCTTTCAGGATCATCAGTCTGATCATCCGTGAAGCGGGTATACTCCATCTGCCGAAGAACCCGTCTCTTACGACTTTTAATCATATTTAAAACGTGGTGCTTCAGAGAGGTGAATAAAAACCCGCGCAGCGACTTACCGCTGTCCAGGCTGTCCCGGTTCTGCCACAGCTTTAAAAAGATATCCTGGACTGCATCCTCGGCAAGCTGGCTGTCTTTCAGATAACGCAGAGCCAGTCCGTAGACAGACTTGCGATGCGCCCAGTAAACTTTTCTGAATGCTTCTCTGTCATTATTCCGGAGCCTTATAATGATGTCTTTATCCAACGGGTCCATTTTAGCGTATCCCGACTATTTTCACAGGTTCCTTATTGGAAAAGGCCTGGCTAACCTTTTTCCTAAAATGCAAAATTTTTTTAATTATAAAAGCTAAATATTGTTCCGGAGGATTATTTAAGCCTTCCGGCCGGGGAAACCGGATTGTTATTTGTACGCTAACGCCTTTTATCCTTATACATGCTCAGAACCTGTGAACCGGGTAGTTTTTTGCTTCTTCAGCAGAGATCCGGTCGTTTCGGGGCAGATCCCACGGCTCCTTCGTCATAGTGGGATTTATTCCACAATCAACTTTGTCAGGCAGACGGCCATTGGAACATGCGCTTCAAAGCCGGTATAGGTCAGCATCCCACTCGAATCGTCCCGCCTGAAAACAACCACATTGTCATCATCCCTGTTGGCGACAAGCACGAACTCTCCCCGGCTGTCGATCATGAAGTTTCGCGGATGGCCGCCCCTTGTAGATTCATGTCCTATCAGACTCAATTCACCTGTGTTTTCGTCTATGGAGTAGATGACCAGGCTGTCATGGCCCCTGTTCGATGCATAGAGGTGCCGGCCGTCAGGGGAGACGTGAATGTCCGCCGCACTGTTTTCGGCATCAAATCCTTCAGGAAGCATCTCTACACGCTGCACCTGTTCAAGCGCACCCGTAGACCGGTCAACGTTCAAGACCGCAACTGTGGACGTAAGCTCCTCTGCCGAATAGGCAAACTCACCGTCGGGATGAAAAGCAAAATGCCGTGGACCGGCTCCGGGGGTATTTTCAAAATAAGGAGAATCGGCCGGGTCCAGGATTCCGGTTGACGGATCCGGTTCATAAATATTAATGCGGTCGGTACCCAGGTCGGAAGCATAGATGAACCTGCCGTCAGCCGACGGAATGATCGAATGCACATGAGGGCTTTCCTGGCGATTTTCGTTTACGCTGCTGCCTTCGTGCTGGACGACATCCACGGCTTCCCCGATATCACCGTTGTCTTCAATCCCGAAAACACTCAGGTTGCCCGTGCCGTAATTCGACACATAGACAAATCTTCCCAGGGGATCGACGCTTACATGAGCCGGTCCCCTTCCCTCGACCGACTGTTCGTTGATCAGGGTAAGCCGGCCGTTTTCCCGGTCGATGCTGTAGGCACCCAGAGTGCCGTAATTCACTTCTTCGGAGAAATCTTCCCGGCTTGCAGAATATAAAACATGACCCTCCGGATGCATGTACTGAAAGGAGGGGGATTCCCGGTCACTGACCGTTTGCACCTGGTTCAATTCCCCGGATTCGCGGTTAAACTCAAAAACGTAAAGGCCTTCGCTTCCCCGGTCTGCAAATGTCCCCACATAGATGTATTCCTTTGATGCCGGTTCTTCTGATGCCGATTCTTCGGTGCATCCTGCTGTTCCGGCGGCAAGCATTCCCAAAAAAGTAATAAATGCGGTCACTCTAATCATTATATCCGTTTGTTTGAAATATGGTGGTTGCCTGATTGATTCAGTTGAATATTTTCATTTATCGATTTTTATGAAGAAATCAAAAACATAATCCGTTTCAGGCAGACGAAAAGACGGGGATCACTGACCTTTCAAAATGGTTATCACCATGTCCTGAACAGGGCAAGACCTGTATCCTACCTGTAACCCTGCTTGAGGGATACGGCTTCATTCAATCGACCCGGCCGGCTGTATCCTGCGCAGATCTGAAGCGTAAAGCAGGTCCCTGTGTATTGCTGTCGAAGGCAACAGCCGGATCGGACTTCTGTCCGGTGCCGGTGCGGGCGCTGTTGTTCCCGGTCAGGATTTCCCGGATCTCGTTTTCTGGGTCTATCACCACACGAAAATCGCCGGACCCCGGCACATCGTCGAACGTTACCCTCGTGCGCCTGGCGACAAAATCCACCGGTGCATCCAGGCGGTCTATGATCTCTTCCCCGACTACCGTCTCACCATCGTACAACCGGACAGGTATATTTTCGGCGCTGCCATTTCCAAGATTATGAACCGTTGCAGTGACCGAATTCTCCCGGTAGACCGCTCCCCACGGATTGATGGCCAGATCGGGCAGTTCGGCAGGGCGTTCGTAACGCTCCAGTTGCTCCACCCGGATGACCAGGGATTTTCGAGGCGGCAGCGGCAGGCTGATCGTGTCAAACCGTGCAAGATCCTTTTCCTGCGACCAGAGAAGGTCCCCGGCCCGGCCGGTGCCCTCCGGGTCCTCATGCAGGGCAATCCTGTAGCGGCCATCCTCCAGACGCATCAGACGCATCTGAAGATCACGAAGGCGATCGTCAAACGAGTAGGCCGCCACCTCCAGTGAGCGGTCATCCGCACCAAGCACCACCCGCGAAACCTCAGGGCCGCCCCCCGATGGCCACGCAACCGCCAAATCAGGCTGAGCGTCCCATCGCGGACCGTATGAGCCGCCAAGCATATAGGAAAACATATTTCGTGAACCCTCCGGCCCCTGACTCGTCGTATGGGTCCTTGAACCGGTCAAGCCGTAGAAATAATACTCATCGAGCAGGGATGTATACAATCTCAATTCTTCTGTTACCGTATCAAGAGATTCGGATTCATACGGTTCCTCCGGCATCTCTGTTCCCCAGTACCAGTTAAACACATTCACCGATGACTGATAGGGTATCCCTTCGCTGTAATTCACCGGCGTTTCTTCCGGTTTATCCAGCCTCCAGGCGGATTCCATTTCGCGTTCGGCTGCGTGGGGCTGCCCCAGATTGTGTATAACCGTATGATACCGCTCGCTGATAAAGTCAGCGTTGTGCATCCTGTCCATGGGATGGATATTGGGATATCCGTCCCGAAAGAGCCCTGTAGCTTCCAATCCGGTATGAATATTATCATGAAGGCTGCGTGCAGTTCCGGGACTGTCATACAACAGATCTTTCAACCCGCTTATCATAAAAAGTGTATCATCATTCCAGCCGCCGCCAATCTGACCGTCCGGATTCTGATTCTGTTTCCACCATTCAATGATGGATTGACGCTTTTTATTGAAATCTCTCATATAGACCGCCCATTCCGGAGCATCATGGGGGTTGCTCAGTGTGATCCGGTCTCTGCTTTCTGAATTCACCGGTTGGCCGCCACTGAATTCAGGGCCGCTCATTTTAAGCATGAAATTCGCCAGAAAATGATCGGGATGAACCCGCTGCACAGCCAGAGCGGGCATGAGCATGTCGAACGGACCTCCCAGAGCATACGGATCTTCAAGAGACACTGTTCTGCCGTCAAATTTCCATGGCATATAGCCGTACATCTTTGAATACTGGGCACTGGCTGCCGTCATCTGCTTGTCAGCGTAGGCATCCACAGATTGCCAGCTGTCTGCAGGGGAGATAAAAATTTCGGCAGGATCAGCATCCTCACCCAGTTTTATCTCCGTCCGGCCGGCGGTACCTACATCCACCCAGAGCCGGTCCCCTTCCGCCAGCACCATATCCTGGAAATCAATGGTCAATACCAGCTGCTGAAATCCCTGATCAAACCCCGCAAGTTTTACGGCAAATTCATTCCAGAGGCGCAATGGCAGGGCCGGGTCATGGACCCGTACAAAGAGAGTCTCCTCCGGATCAAGGGTGTTCACAGGCAGCGAAAGGGTGATTTCTGCTATCCCCGACTCCTCATCATAAGGTTCACTGAGAATGTTCAGGCGGCTGAAGGCACCGATATCCACTGTCTCCGGTTCTCCGTTGTCTGAATTGTCTGAATTGGCGGAGGCCAGGGCAAACGTCCTCTCGTCACGGGAAGTAACGGCATGCAGCTGGAACTGGTCGCGCCTGTCCAGAGTGAGATCACCGGCCAGGGATAATGAATATGCATCACCTTCCGGCCGGTATTCCGAAAAAGGAGACGTTGCATAATGATACAACCCTATATTCTGGATACGTTTTTCTCCGGAAAGCGGAAGATGTACGTCCCCACTGAATTCCTCAGGCGACCCGAATTCTTCGTTATAGGGTATTCTGTACTGTGCTCCGTCAAAACTGTAGCCTGACGGCGATCCGAATTCTTCGGTGAAAGGAATTCTGAAGGTCGCTCCCTTCCTGGCGGGGATCGTCTGCCCGTACAGAAATCCATGATCCGCAGGAACGCTGAACAGTTCCTCCGTATTCTCCATCCCGCCGGATCCGGACAGGACACGAACATTGTCAAGATTGCCGGTCAATGTGATATAGTTGACACCGACGTCTGCCGGTGGCCGGATATCTACTTTTTCCGCATGAAAATCGGCATCACCCGGGATAACGGTGAACAGGGCATAGGGGTGAGGCCAGGCCATCTCGTTGCGTCCGTCAATCAGAGGCCATCCGGGAATGTGACCGTCACCGACATATTCAGGCCAGACTTCAGACATCGACAAAGCCTGTTCGGGAGATATCACCGGCAGATTTTCACCTCGGGCGCCCCCGCTGATCCGGGCCAGTCTTCCCGCATCATATTCTTCCCTCGTATAAAGGACGGATTCCTCACCGGGGGGTGCATTTTCCGTCATGAGATCGTCTATCTCCCCCTGTGAAAGAGGGCGATCCGTCAGATACAGTTCATCGTATTCGATTCCCGGGGCCGGCAGGTGAAAAAGACCCGGAGGCGCGGTTTCAAACCAGCCCCCTTCTCCCCATGACGAAGCCACAACCTCCCCGTTGAGCCAGAGCTCCATTCCGTTCGCCCAGTCCCAGTTCAATACCACATGATTCCAGTCCGAGCCGTCCCACGTGGCCTCCGACCGGACCTCATGACGCTCATAACGCGCATCACGCAGGTAGGCGGAAAGATGATGGTCCTCATCGATAAATACTCCGAGAAGATCACGTTCCGTACGTCCGAAGGCAACACTGGTCTGTTCAAAAAGAAGTCCGTGATAGGCCATGTCCCCCCGAGCCCAGAAAGCCACTGCACCCAACCGGGGGTCGATCCTGCCGGTTCCCCAGAGCATCGGCTGCGTATACCCCATTTGGTTATCGGGGCGTGAATTGAACATGGCGGCCGTAACCAGATCAAGGTCGATACCCGTCATATTACTGGCATCGGGCGGATCGGGATAGAAGTTCATGTGCAGGGCATTCCCGAATTTTCCTGCCGGGAACGAAATTTCCCGTTCATCCAGAGATCTTCTGCCCGAAAGGTCGATGAACTCTTCTTCAAGGAAATCCATATTGTCGAATGACAGATGATAGGAAACCGGGGATGCACGCAGATTCAGGTTTTTTTCAGACTGGGTTTCCGTTGTAGAATTACATCCGGATATGCCGATTCCGGACGTGATAACGAATACGGACAGAAGAAGAATAAAAGGACGGTTTGACATACTATCAATTTGCATTGTGGATTAACTGAGCATTGGATTAACTGAGCATTAGCGTAAAGCAGGTCCCTGTGTATTGCTGTCGAAGGCAACAGCCGGATCGGACTTCTGTCCGGTGCCGGTGCGGGCGCTGTTGTTCCCGGTCAGGATTTCCCGGATCTCGTTTTCTGGGTCTATCACCACACGAAAATCGCCGGACCCCGGCACATCGTCGAACGTTACCCTCGTGCGCCTGGCGACAAAATCCACCGGTGCATCCAGGCGGTCTATGATCTCTTCCCCGACTACCGTCTCACCATCGTACAACCGGACAGGTATATTTTCGGCGCTGCCATTTCCAAGATTATGAACCGTTGCAGTGACCGAATTCTCCCGGTAGACCGCTCCCCACGGATTGATGGCCAGATCGGGCAGTTCGGCAGGGCGTTCGTAACGCTCCAGTTGCTCCACCCGGATGACCAGGGATTTTCGAGGCGGCAGCGGCAGGCTGATCGTGTCAAACCGTGCAAGATCCTTTTCCTGCGACCAGAGAAGGTCCCCGGCCCGGCCGGTGCCCTCCGGGTCCTCATGCAGGGCAATCCTGTAGCGGCCATCCTCCAGACGCATCAGACGCATCTGAAGATCACGAAGGCGATCGTCAAACGAGTAGGCCGCCACCTCCAGTGAGCGGTCATCCGCACCAAGCACCACCCGCGAAACCTCCGGGCCGCCCCCCGACGGCCACATAACCGCCAGTTCCGGCCGGGCTTCCCGAAACTGCGGAACCACACCGCCCAGAAGAAGCGGATACATATCCCGGGTGCCAAGCGGCACAATATTGTCCGAGTGGACATAAGCTTCTGTCATCCGGTAGAAATAGTCCTCATCCAGCACCGAGGTATAGAGGCGAAGATCGCCGGTAATCTCCTCGAGTGATTTCGACTCGAACGGCTCTTCCGGTACGTTCTCACCCCAATACCAGTGAAACACATTTACAGAGTTGTGGAACGGATATCCATCGGCATAGTTTACCGGCGTCTCGTCCGGTTTGCCCATACGCCAGGCAGACTCCATCTCCCGCTCGGCAGCATGGGGCCGGCCCAAATAGTAAATAAGCGATTTTTGACGATCCGCAATATAGTCGGACGTATGCAGCGGATCCATCGGATGGATGTTGCAGTAGCCGTCCCTGTAGAGATGCGTCTGCTCTAGACCGGTATGGATGCCGTCGTGCAGGGACCGGGCCTTCTCGTTGCCGTCATACATCACATCTGTCATGCCTCTCAACAGCAGGGTCTCGTCATTCCAGCCACCGCCTACCTGGCCGTCGGGATTTTGACGATCTGCATACCAGTTTGCTATGGCATGACGCTTTTGATTATAGTCCCTCATGTACAGTGCCCAGTCCGGCGCGCCATACGGGTTGTCTATCGTAATCAGCTCACGGTTTTCAGGCTCTGCCGGGTGTCCCCCGCTGAAATCCGGACCGCTCATTTTGAGCATGAAATTCGCCAGAAAATGATCCGGATGGACCCGTTTCACGGCCAGAGCGGGCATGATCATATCGAATGCCCCTCCAAAGGCATAGGGTTCTTTCAGAGATACTGTTTTGTCACTGAACTTCCAGGGCATGTACTCATACATGTGCGTATACTGCGCCCGGGCTGCCGTCATCTGTTTGTCGGCATAGGCGTCTGCACTCAGCCAGCTGTCCCCTGTTGCTGCAAAAAGCTCCGCCGGATCTGAAGGATCCCCGATCCGGATTTCCGTCTCACCGGCTGTTCCAAGATCCACCCAAATTCGGTCACCGTCATCCAGCACCAGATCCTGAAAATCAATCGTCAGGTTCAGCTGATGAAAACCCTGATCAAACCCGTCAAGCCTTACAGCAAATTCATTCCAGAGGCGCAATGGCAGGGCCGGGTCATGGACCCGTACAAACAGGGTCTCTTGGGGTTCCAGCGTCCGGACAGGAAGGGAAAGCGTCACTTCCGTCAGGCCTGTTTCGTTGACATAAGGTTCGCTGATTATGTTCAGCCGGCTGAAAGCTCCGATATTGACTGTTTCCGACTCTGCCGATGACGGGTTGCCGGATGCAAGTGCAAATGTGCGTTCATCCCTGGACGTGACCGAATGAAACTTGAACTGCTCCAGGCTGTCCAGTTGAAGACCATTTGCCGGTGAAAGTGAGAAGGCTTCGCCATCAGGGCGGTAGTCGGCAGAGGGGTATCTGCTATAATTATAGAGCCCCACATTCTGAATGCGCTTTCTGCCGGAAAGCGGCAAATTCACTTCGCCTTTGAACTCTGTAGGCGAGCCATACAGCTCGCTGAACGGAATACGATAGCGGGCGCCCTCAAAACTGTACTCCGACGGGGTCCCGTATCCTTCCGTGAAGGGTATCCTGAAGGTGGCCCCCTCAGTGGCACCAATGGTCTGTCCGTGGAAAAAACCCTGATCCCCGGGTACGCTGTACAGCTCTTTTGCATTGTCCATGTCTCCGGTACCGGACAGGACACGCACATTCGTCAAATTACCGGTCAGCGTTATGTAATTCACACTGGATTCAGCCGGTGTCCGGATATCAACTTTTTCAGCATGAAAATCAACATCTCCGGGTATGACCGTAAAAATAGCATAGGGATGAGGCCAGGCCATTTCGTTGCGTCCGTCAATGACATACCATCCGGGAACATGCCCGTCGCCCACACTCTCCGGCCATACTTCGGCGAGGGACAAAGCCGCCTCCGGAGAGACAGCGGGGAGATTGTCAAGCCGGTCTCCCCCGCTGTACTGCGCCAGACGCCCGGCATCGTATTCTTCCCTGGTATAGAGGGGAGATTCTTCTCCGGGGGGCGTATTCGCAGACATGAGCTCTTCAATTTCAGACTGAGAAAGAGGGCGGTCCATCAGATAAAGTTCATCATATCTGATTCCGGGAGACGGAAGATGGAAAAGGCCCGGTGGCGCGGTTTCAAACCAGCCCCCTTCTCCCCAGGACGAGGCCACGACCTCCCCGTTGAGCCAGAGCTCCATTCCGTTTGCCCAGTCCCAGTTCAATACCACATGATTCCAGTCCGAGCCGTTCCATACGGCATCAGACCATATCTCATGACGCTCATAGCGGGCATCGCGCAGATAAGCGCCCGGCTTGTTTTCATCATCGATCAGAATTCCGATAAGATCCCTCTCCGTTCGCCCGAAGGCAATGCTGGTCTGTTCAAACAGCGACCCATTGACAGGAACCTCACCCTGTGCCCAGAAAGCGACTGAACCCAGCCGGGTGCTGATCCGGCCGCTGCCCCAGATCATCGGCTGCGTATAGCCCATATCCATATCCCCGCGGCGGGTGTTGAACATGGCCGCAGTGACCAGATCCAGATCGATCCCTGTCATATTTGTCGCATCCACCGGATCGGGCATCTGATTCATCCGGATAGCATCGCCGAATTTCCCACCGGTGAATTCAATCTTTCTTTCCTCTATGGAAAGCATTCCCGACGATTCAATGAACTCCTCCTCAAAGAAATCGAGACTGTCAAATGACATGTGATAGGAAACAGGGGTCCGGCGAAGGGTCAGGTCTGCTTCAGACAACCTTTCATCTGTCTCATTGCAACCGGACAGTCCGGCACCCAGGCCGGCGATGAATAGTGACAGAACAACTGTAACTGTTTGATTGGTCATGCCGCTGGTATGTCTTATTGATTTATTTTACGGATTTGTTTTAGTAACCGTCATTGCAGTAATCCCTGATCAGATCCTCTTTTACCGGTGAACAGCCGAACTGATTTCCGGCAAGCCCTCATCCTGCTATTGACTGACGTAATTTTTTAATAAAATCATGTTTTCCCGGTATTGACCTGTCGAAATATACTGCTGATCCGACGTATCCCGGATGGCAGATCCAAACCGGTCACTGTGCATGGCCGTGTTCGATTCTCTCCCCTCACCGGATACTGAATGGGGATCGCTGATCCACTCCCCCGTTGTCAGCCACCGTCCCTGCTCATCAAGGGATCGGATAATATCTCTCACTTCTGAATCATCCGGAACACGTTCAGTGGAGGTATACATGGGCTCCACATTCTCCTGGGGTGTTCCCTCACCCGGATACCTACCCTTAAGCAGTGGAGAATCTTCAGCAGCCTCTTCCGGTGACATGGCATTCACCCGGTTGAATTCCTCCTCTAACGCCTCAATATCGAGCGACGTTTTTGATCCATAGTGCCGGATGACATCTTCATCACTGTAGTCGACCCAGTAACGGCCGTCGACACCTGTTCCCTCCCGGTGAACAAAGAGCGGCCTGTCCGTTCCGATCTCCACAAATGTCGAATGCGTATATCTTCCGTCTTCTGACAATTGGCCGGAAAGACGACTTTGTTCAAGCCAGGCAATGACATCCGGAATACGGGCAAGAAATTTTCTGTCCCCGGTATACCTGTAATAGTCCATCATTAATCTTGCATGCCGGTACGTGGTGCCGGGGGAAAGGGAGGCTGGTTCAAATGATCGGGCACTGGCCGGTTCCAGCTCCATATTGTGTTGCAGACCCCAGCCGCCCTGTGGATTTCCCTGCTGAGTAATCAGATAGAAATTCATTCCCCTGCGGATGGGATCCAGAAACCGTTCTTCACCAAGGGCGGCATAACACTTGATCAGAAATTCGATGTTGTTCTCTGTCACCCCGTCATTAAAGGTGTAAAAGGATGAATAATCCGGCAGACCGTTTTTACTGAATTCGTACCTCAACGGGTAACGCTGTGGCCAGCCCCCGAGCGGATACTGGCTTTCCAGAATAAAATCGATTGCCTTGTTCAATGCCGGCTTGAAAGCCGGGTCCATCTTTTCCAGATAGATCCTCAACAAATATTCCGCAGCACCGGCCGACACAAAATCATCCATGGTCGCATTGCCGTAGTAGTGATAATACTCTTCGAATCCCCAGGCATTTTTGCCGATCGTATCATACCACTGTTTCAGCGAACGGTCTCCTGCAAAATCGACAATATAATTCCATCCGCCGGATTCATGCTGTCCCCAGATCAATGCGCCGGCCACTTTTTTTGCAGCCTGGTAGTAGTATTCATTGCCGGTTGCCTGATACAGATCCAGAAAAAGATCTCCCAGGCCGATTGTACCGCGGGAAGATTCAAGCCAGATTTGCGTATCGTACGATTCCAGTTCACCCCATCGCCGGGAAAAGTCCTCCGTATAATGGCTGAGATATCCTCCGTTCGTGCTCACTTCCTCAACCATATAACGGGTCGCATCCAGCATGGCCTGATTTGCCTGTTCTTTTAAATTCTGTGCAGACAGAATACCGGCAGGGAAGAAAGCGGAAAGCAGCAGTACAACAGATAATCTCTGTATTTTCATAATCGTGTAACCAGAAAGATTTATATGTTTATCAGAAAGGTTTATATGTTTTAATATGAAGATTTCCAAACGGAGTTTTGCAGACCGGCGCATCTGTTCCCGATTCCTTCATTCTTCCCCGTCGGGATTGATTACCCAGATATACGAATGTCGGAGGTTTTCAGCAATAAGAATCCGCCCTTTCGGATCTCTGCTGATAACGCTTCCCTGCGAGGCATTGTCGGGCCAGCCAAGAGAATTGATAGAACCTATTGCGGGATCGTAGCGAAGGAGCCAGGTATTGTCGTAATCCCTTCCGCCCAGCATGTACAGGCTACCGTCACCGCCATAGGCCAGGGATTTCAGATTCCAGTACTGGAAAGCTTTCCCCTTGTTAACAACTGTGGATGTAGAGGGGTAAAATTTGAACAGAAACCCGTCATTGATTGTCCCCGCCCAAAAACCGCCGTCACGAGCCCTGATCGCAGAAGCTATGCCGTTTTCATAGATCGGGTTGGTATCCATGCCAGTTTGAGACGGTACGCTGGCACCCGTATAAACAGGTTCCTCTTCCCCATAAGCGAGTCGGTAGATCCGGCCGCCTTCCCGCGTGGAATACGACGATGCAGCGCTCGGCCCCTCTTCTATGACGGAGGGTTCGGATCTTTCACGGAAATACGTCGAGTAATAGACCGTACCGGCGTCATCAATCATCAATACCTTCGGAACCCCTCTCCAGGACACCTTGCCGAGATGTTTCACTCTCCACGGTGTCATCACCTCACCGAAATCTTTCACCGATTCGCTCTTCAGGTCATACGAAAACAGCCGGCCGGCCGGGTATGTGACGCCATAGACGATTTCCCGTTCTGTGTCAATGGCTATGCAATTGATTCCCTGACCGTCAGCAATGATTCCCAGGTCCGTAAACCTGCCGGTCTCCGGCTCAAACAAAAAGAGATGACCACCTTCATACCCGATTTCCTCCTCGTCAAAAATCTCATTGTAGGTGGACGTGCTGCCGACAAGCAGGTTTCCCTTCCCCCTGGCCAGATCACTGACCGATGTCTGGCCGGGAAGTTCGTCGGTCATTATCCGCAGATGTTCGATCGTTTCTCCATCCGTTCGGAACAGATGGGAGTTGCGGGCTCCCAGAGTGGCTTTGGTACCGCCGTACACCCAGCCGTCGTCCATCAAAACCATATCCGTGACGGCGCTCTCTCCCCCCTGTATCGGTCCTTCGGGACCGTCGGAAATCAGGATACGATCGTCTACCATTTGCCGGGGCAAAGCACCCTCTCTCTGCCCGAGAGCAAATTCGACATGAATAAAACCAATCAGTATCGCCAGCAATAAAATATGAATGCTTTCTGGATGAATCATGGAGCGCTTAGTCGTTTAGTAATGATTCCAGATCTTCCGGCGGATCATATCTGACCAGATAGGGCCGTGTTACCGGACCCCCGTTTTCGAGGGTAACCATATTGCCATCCTGATAGAGATCGCCGTATGAATTAAAATAGACGGAATGATCACTGCTGACAAGAGCTCCAAAACAGCCCTCCACACCCTTTATCCTGCCTATCCAGTGATATTTTTTTGTCCTGAGATCCAGAATGGTCAGTGTGGCCAGCGTATTTTCCATTCCGCGTCCGTGATTTCCCGCAATGAAATACAGCCGTTCCCACTCCTCGTCCAGTGCTATATTGGGGGTGTATTGAGACTGGTCCGGCCTGCCAATAACATGGCCCAGGTCCTCGACCTGACGGGTCTTTGTATCGAAACTCCAGACAAAACCATCGTGCGAAACTCCATAGATAATATTTTCGGATGATACGACAGTAGCCCGGAAATTCCCGCCCGGCAGCTCTACATCTATATCGGCAAACTCTTCGGTATCCGGATTGAACTGTGTCAGTCCACCGTGAGGATTCAGAAAATATGAGAATCCGTTCCGGTCCATGATCATCTCCCTTCCTCCACTCCTGGACTCGTAACGGTTGAGCTCCATTGTATCGAGATTCAGACGCCAGAATATCTGCCGGTCGACGGTAAGGCCGTTTAAAATATTCCGTTGTTCATCATAGTAAAGAGCAACGGAAGCGCCAAAGGGGGCAGGTATTCCAAGGTACTCATGATTTCCCGTAGCAGGATCGTATTTGATCAGGGCTCCTCCCGCATAGCTCTTGGGAAAATAGGCGGCAGTATTTTCATGCGTATAGGAATGCCCCATATACCCGGCAAAGAAGAGATTTCCTTCCGAATCGGACACAATATTCGAATGAATTTTGCCGTGGCCCGGTGTTTCGGCATTTGAATACAGGCCGCTGACCCGGTTGAGTTCCACTTCTTCATAGGCCCGATCCATCTCCGGATCGTAATAATTTATGGTCGTGTTTCCGAAGCCCCACGGCCTTTCATACCGGTCGTCTTCCTCCCAGGGACCTGTCTGGCCTTCCTCCCAGTAAATCCCGTCCGTTCCCCAGTGATCCCCCCCGGAAAACCAGATCCTGCCGTCCGGTGTTTCTGTAATTTTATTCCAGTTTGTGTTTTGCGTGGATTCGCCTTTCCATACAAGCCCTTCGGCAGGATACATCTGCAACCGGATCGTCTCCAGTTTCTGAACATCCAGGGACTGACCGGAGATGAATGCCGGAATAAATACCAGCCCGATTACTGACAATAAAGATATACGCAGGATTTTCATGCAGAATGTTGAGATAGAATGGAAAAAAAGGGGGAAGCATGAATCAGTATCCATCATGCTTCCCGGGTTATTCATTCTGGTCTTCGACGGGAGCCGGAAACTCACTCAGCGGCCGGGCATCCCACCAGACACGGGTGGCGGGGCTGTCGGGCCCTCCAAGCTTATCAATTGCGTCCTCCACGGCAGGTCCGTTGTTGGACCGTTCGTTAGCCGTAAAAGTAAGTCTTCTCATCAGCTCATCCCTGTCTACATCCGGGTTCAGGGATTCGATGATCGCGTATCCGACTGGGTAACCGGTCCGGCGGCGCTCTGCCCAGGCTTCAAAGCCGCCATCGGGATAGAGAGCCACCCACTTTTGAGTGATGATCTGCTCCAGTCTGGTTTCCTCGTCAGCTCCTGGCTGATACAATACCGGAATATCCGTCATCGGAGGCGAATTCCACTGATCGTCGACCGCTATCGGCTGATCCGTGTTGGTGATGTAGGCTTCAATCGCATCATCCGAAATGTTAAACCGGTATTCACTCATGGATGCCCGGATTCCCTCATTATAGAACTGCTCTTCCGTACCGCCCATATCCCAGTTTCTCAACTCCCCTTCAGCTCTGAGGAAATAGACCTCTGTTGCTGTCAGAACATGAATATCAGGATTCGAACCGCCGACTTCTATCGGCCTCCAGAAGAGCCCGATGCGTGAATGGTCAGGATTCAGGGACTGGCCTTTCTCCGTAACGGGAAGACCGCTTCTGATTCCCCGGTATCCGCCGCCTTCTTCAACCTCATCCAGATAGAGGCTGATCCTGGGGTCGTCATAAGAGACCATCGTATTGACCAGGGTAGAGGTGGAACGGAATTCATCAATATAGGTGATAGCCGGATATCCGTGAAGTGAATTTTCTGTCGTAAGCATCAGGGCATTATCCATATTATCCTCGATAACACCGGCTGCAACAGCTTTTTCAGCTTCCTGTTGTGCGATTTCCGGTTCGACATACGAAATGCGCGTGGCCAGCCTCAGCCTGAGAGAATTGGCGAAACGATGCCATTGTTCAATGTTACCTGCATAAAGCATGTCATTCTGGGCAAAACCGGAGATGCCGCTTGCACCGCTCAGCACCTCTACAGCCTCGTCGAGAGTATCAAAGAAATCCATGTAGATATCTTCCTGGGCATCATAGGGAACGGTCGTTTCTGCATTCCCCACTTCACTGTACATCATCGGCCCGTAGAAATCGGTCATTCGATGATAGGCATGGACTCTCCAGACCTTGGCAATCGCATTTTCAACCGGCATCTCATTCTCCTCCGTGTAATCCTCCACAAAATCGAGTTGAGTGGCGACATTGGCGAAGAAGTGGTCGAACATCGCATTGTTCCAGGATCCCACTACCACAAACTGGGCTGAGGGAAAATTCGCTTCGGTCGTTGAAAAATACTGCGAGTACTCGTCCGCAAAGAGATTTTCCGACAACTGAAATGACAATCCCCCTTCACGAGCTGAATATCCGCGCCTCTGGGCGGTAGCAAAAATTTTACCGAGACGGGCTTCATCTATATCGCTGGCGAAAATAGTGTCATCGGGAGTATTCAGCTCACTGAAATTATCTGTGCACGAGACACAACCGATGAAAAGCATTAAACAGACGATTATGCCTTTCACCTCTGAATGTTTTTGAGTTCTGATGATCGTTTTCATATCAGGTGGTTTTTAATCTTTTGTTAGGGAAAATTATATATCGAAACGGATATTGATACCGTATGAACTTGTCGTCGGAGGTGTCCAGTCCTGGCTTCCTTCCGCGGCCGGACCTGTACCATTTGTAAAGTCCGGATCCAGGTTGTCGGAAGCTTTGTAAAGGTAAAACAGATTCCTGCCCACCAGCGATACCTGCACGTCTGAAAAAGGCAGTGCACTCAATACATTTTGCGGGAGCGAGTAACCGACAGCCACTTCCCGAAGCCGGGTATAGGTGGCATCTTCCGTAAAAAGCTCACCCGCCGGCTGGTTGCGCCCGCCGAAGTTTCTCCAGAACGTTTCGGATGTTATCTCGATATCATTCGGGGTTCCATCTTCCCTGACCGCTGTCTCGTGAGCGAAGAAATTTTCACCGAATACGATGCCACCTTCCCGTCCTTCCAGGGTCTGATCCAGTGTTCCGTCACCGGCAAGAATGGCAAGTGCGTTCGATACGATAATTCCCCCCTGTGTATGGTCGATCAGAAATCTGGCGTTGAAATTTCTATACGTAAACGAGTTTGAAATACCGCCCCGCCAGTCCGGCTCCGAGTTTCCGACCAGTACGGACTGCCCGGGGGTGACAAGCGGCTGACCGTTGTCACCCACAATCACCCTGCCCTGGTCGTCACGTTCAAAACCTCTGGAATAGATGTTTCCGTACGGTTCCCCTTCTTCAATGACGAATTCCCTCAGGAAAGATGAAGACCGGACCACACGGGGGCGCTCGTCATTGATTCTGACTACCATATTCCGGTTTGCAGAAAAATTGATATCCATGTTCCACATGAAGTTGATGGTCTGGACCGGGGTTCCGCTCAACAGAAATTCAACACCCCGGTTTTGCACATCACCGCCGTTGGTAAAGAAGCTTGAGGCTCCGGAACCGGGCGGGAGATTGATTGCAAACAGCTGATTGATGGTGTTGGTCTGGTAGAAGGTGGCATCCAGCCCCAGCCGTCCCTCAAAAAACCTCAGGTCCATACCCAGCTCATAGCCATCCGTCTGCTCCGGTTTGAGATCTTCTGCCGGCACAACGTCCGAAAAGGTTATCAGACCGCCTGCACCGCCTGCCTCAAAAGAAGCTTCCCGGATAAGGCTCCCATAGGGGGCGTCATTCCCCACTCGCGCCCAGGACGCCCGGAGTTTGGCAAACGTAAACAGATCCGGGAAATCCGGTATCAGATCGGACAGGATCACGGAGAGCCCGACAGAGGGATAGAAATAGGAGCGGCTTTCGGGAGGGAGCGTTGAACTCCAGTCATTTCTGCCCGTAACATCCAGGTAGACGGCATCCCGCCAGCCAAGCTGGCCGAAGGCATACAGCGACTGCTTGTCTACCGGGGATCCCTGGTTTTCATTCACCTCCGGACGCTCCGTATTGGACAGGGAAAATAGATTCGGTTCAAGCAGGGCAGCCCCTGTCGTGGTCGTCAGACCTCTGTTTCGTCGCTGCTCGATACTCCCGCCGAAGTTGGCGTCAAGGGTCCAGTCGGTGGCGACTGTTTCCGTATAGGAGAGCAGGAAGTCCCCGTTGACGGTGCTGCTTTCACCCAGTAAAACGGCGTATTGTCCCAGCGGAGCCGTCCCGTAGTTGTCGTTGTAGTAACTGCGATCCGTGTTGTCCGACATCCCGTCGTAGGATCCGCGAACCATCAGAGAAAGGTCCTCTCTGAAATCATAGGTCAGCGAAGCCAGAGCTGTAACCCGCTCTTCACTGGTTTCAGCCAGCACCCGGTTCATCACCCAATACGGATTGGCGCCGATGGAGGCGCCGGGTGTCCAGTAGTTCTGCCTCAGATTCCCGTTCTGATCGATAAAATCATAATTGCGGGCATCTTCAGTTTGAATATTCGAGGGCATTCTCATTGCATGCCTCCACGGGTTAAACCTGCCTTCTGTCCTGAATCCCCCGTCCAGATCCTGCTGCATATATTCCAGCTTGGTATCGGCTGATAACCTTTCAGCCAGCTGGGAAGTTACACGTACGGACAGGTTGTTTCTCCCCAGCATGTTTCCGGGAAGGACCCCTTCAGCATCTGTTCGGCTAAATGAAAACGCACCCTGAATATTTTCCCCTCCCAGAGTGGCGGTTAAATAATTGGATAAATTGTAACCTGTTTGATAAATATCACTACGGGCATCCGGCTGCGGCAGAAAAGCGTACTGCCTACCCGCATCGTCCGGATCCAGGGACCAGTGATCGACCATCTGTCCCTCCATCCGGGGACCCCAGGAGAATTCTGAATTCTCATCGTACTGTCCACTGGATCCCTGGCCATACTCATTCTGGAAATTATACGGGATTGACTGATCCTGCATCATGAATGTCGAGCTGAAACTGACATTCGATATTCCCGCATGTCCCCGCCTGGTTTCTATGATGATCACACCGTTCTGGGCGGCGCTGCCATAAAGGGCGGCAGCATTCGGTCCCTTCATGACATCTATGGATGCAATATTATCAGGATTGAGGTTTTGGGGATTTCCACTGGTGGGGACCCCGTCGATTACATACAGGGGCTGGCTGTCGCCGGCGATGGACCGGTTCCCCCGTAAGACGACCCGTGATTCGGAACCCAGACCTGAAACCCCCTCCGTTATAGTAATTCCCGCCACTCTTCCACGCAGGGCATTGATGGGATTAATCTCACGGGCCTGGGATAACTCTTCCGCCCTTACCCCCTGAGTGCTGTAAGAGAGCGATCTCTGTTCTCTCTGCAGGCCGAACGCTGTAACGATCATCTCTTCTCCGGTCAGTACCTGGGCCTGCAATTCAACATCGATCGTCGTCCGGCCTTCGATCGGAATCTCCAGGGTGCTGTATCCGATATAGGAGACTTCGAGTGTCTCCTCAAGCGAAGGAACTTCCAGGCTGAAAGCACCATCCGCATCTGTTACTGTACCGATACTGGTACCTTGAACCACGATATTCACTCCCGGAAGGGTGGCCTCAGTCGAGGCATCCGTCACGGTACCTGTAATGGTCTGTGCATACGTATTGGTTGCAAAGATCATGCACCCCAATAGAAATGCCATGCATATGTATGATTGTTTCATAGGACATGTTATTTAAGGTTAACTGATGGAGCCTTTGGAAAACGTCTGTTGTCTGTCCCGGCCCTTCGTAAAAAGATCCGTGTATCCATATCAGGTATCCTGCCGGTAACCATGCAGGGCCGTTCTTCAGGGAAAGCTCATCAGCCGCAAAATCCTGCTGAAGGATCCTTTTCGGATGTTCCGCTGACGCCCGGCTTGTATCAGTTGCTTATCTGAATCGCATTGTTTCTTCTTGTAATCTCTTTGAATGTATTATCCGGATTCAGGATCAGCTCTCCCTCTGTTCCCGAAGGCACACGTAATCGGACCAGAGTTGTCTTTGGCTGAAGGTCCAGCGGCGGTTCCAGAGACGGGACCTCCCCTCTTGCAATCTCCCTGCCGTTTTGATCGTTGAATATCAGTTCCGTTGCCGGAGAAGGTTCAGACCCGAGATTATGCACAGTGACCGTGAGGGTACTGTTGTCAAAGGCAACATCATCCGTGCCGATGCCGATATCGGGACGCTCACTGAGGGGCGTGTCCTCCTCGACAAGCTGCATGGTGACACGTGTCGTGGTGAACGGTGCAAATGTCAGATCCACCGACTCCATTGTCTGAAGCTCGACTCGCCGTTCATTCACTCTTTCCAGTCCGTTTCCGGATTCAATCTCTTCTGTAATTTCCCATACGCCGGGCGCCAGATCCCAGGCACTCATGGTTGCAGAAACCGCTTCCTTCTTCAGATTGAACACCTCCATACGAGCCTGTTCCCGGCCCGCTTCGGAAAACCTGATCGCAACATCCTCCGCCAGAGCCGGCTTCTCAAACTCCCAGCTGACCAGATGTCCCGGCAGGATGGCACTGCGCCAGGATCCGACTCCGCCCAGACGTGCGCGCTGAAGGTCCTGGGAAGGGACGCTCACCCTGTCGGTCCACAGGTGCCCTTCCGTATAGACGTACATAAGATTGGCGTTAGCCGCAATCTGATCTTCATACAACTCCTCAAGGTATTGCGGGTTTTCCGTGAGCTGCCACGCCAGGTGCCGGAACAGTCCACTCCCGGAGTGAGGGGTTGTATTTTCCAGAATATCATCGTTCCAGGTATCTCTCAAGTCCAGCTGATCCAGAAGATTGGAGCTGATCGTGCCCATGCTCGAAGGCCCGAGATCCATCAGCGGCTCCAGATACTTGTCATCTCCGGTCCAGCGATGCGCAGCCCACAAAATATGAGCCGCATGTCTCAGCCCCGGATCAGAGTCGGGATCCGGCTCGCCGCTGGGAAAATGAATAATGGTGTTGTGCTTCCAGCCGCCGTCGCCGTCTACTGTCCGTTGCGCCACCAGGCCGTCCGCCATTTCAAGGATCAGCTCCTTAACCTGTGGATTTCCGTTATACTCGACAAGACTGACACCCGGAGTGAGAATCAAAAAATGGTGGGGATACTGCCAGTTCCAGACCGTCTCGTCAGCAATCTCAGACCCGCTGTAAAAATTGGATATGAACTGTCGGTGGCCGATGTCATTAAAGGCGGTAATGCGATCGTAGGCACTGGCTGTTTCCATTAGCCTCTCCACAGCTGTCGGATTGCCGTACCGAAACTGTAAATCCTGTTTGAGGACCTGAATTCCTTCTTCATAGGCATGAAGTTCATCCGCCATGATTGTGGCAAGTCCGTCGGTAAACAGCCCCTGATCATAATAGGCGTTCATAATTCGGCGGATCGACTCGGCAACCCGGTCCGGTGTGACTCCCATCATGGCAGCTGCAACAAACTGGGGAGTGAGATCCCCGTCGTCAGATAATCCGCCTCCGTATTCTCCGTTTTCGATCAGGCGGTTGTCCATCCACCAGTTCGTAAAATGCTTCACTTGCTTCAGCAGTTCGACCTGCCGGTGGGCCCAGACAGGAACATCTTCGGGCGGCTCGGAATGCTGGTATGGCGGACTTCCCTGGAACCGATTGTTCCAGTACCAGTACTGCCGGCCGGGCCAGTGATTCGGATCTACACGGAAAAGATCCTCCATATCCAGACTGAACCTCTGATAGACCCGGAGTTTCTTTGAATTGGCTCCCGGCTGGGAAAAATGGGCGGCATTGTCTTTTACCTGGATAAACCGGTCTGCCGTATGCTCGACAGCCGCCTCTTCATAATCCTTGAAGACCAGTTCGATTTCGGCACCGTCGAGAATATCGGCCGAAAAATCACCCGATGCAGAGGCTATTTGCAGATAGAGCGGGTAACCATTCGGCAGGATGCGGTCGCGGGTATCCAGCCACACGGTCTGAGACGTCCCCCGCTCCACTGAGAAAGTCACATCCATCAGGGTACGGTCCGGCCACAGCGGATCCATTACCCGGATATTCAGTGGGACCAGATCTCCATACTCGCTTTCCAGATCCAGGGCCGGAAGATTCAGTTCAATGCCGTCAAGGCCGCCATGCATGTTTTCCCAGGTATAGGTGGAACGGGAAACTGTTGAGCTTCTGCCTGAAAATCCCTGACTGTCGTATTCCTCGTGACGGAATTCAAACGGAATAAGCACATGCACCAGTGGCAGCATCTCCGCTCGCTCCGGCTGCTTCTCCCGCCGGGGAGCCCCCCGGGGCAGAGCGACCACCGTACTTCTCTCGTCCGGCATGTAGCGGCCGGCAATGTGAGAATTCAGGTCATCGACAGTAATATTGTCGGCCGCTGCCTGAATGTCGATGTAATACGTCAGTTCGGATCGTCCGGCGGGTTTTCTTCCCGGCTCTATATTGTAAACCATGAACTTGCCCATGGACGTCTCCTGCACCTCATTATCAAACCGAAGAATGCCGCCTCTCCGTTGTTCGGGAAGCCGGTGATAAGTGCGTTCCTGTTGCGCCGGCCTCTCAAACAGCTGCTGCAGCTCCTGCTCCTGGGATTCACTGTCGTAGTAGAGCCGGTTCAGCGATCCATAGGCCGCTCCCGCAATTTCAACATGATTGTACGGTTCGTCCGGCATGTGAAAAGAGACAGATTTGCCGGAAATCGAATAGGTGTTCCAGTCCGGCTGAGTGATGTATTTCTGCCGGTCGCTGATTCGTGACCGGTTGTAGACACTCGGCCAGATGGTTTCCCGGATACCGTCATTTGCCTTCCAGAACCATTGTTTAACATCGTAGGTATCGTGTATCTCCACATGCCGGACACTCGCTTCCCCGCCCGGCAGCAGAAGGGGCGGGTCGCCGGATCGGTTCCATCCGTTCCGCAGATCCCATTCACTGCGCCAGCGTTCTTCATCCAATCTTCTGGTAACCGGTTCCAGATTCGTCACCGGTTCACCCCTTGCCAGGCGCCTGACCTGATCCGCTTCAAGCATGCGGTCATAAATCCGATATTCGTCAAAATCACCACCCCGGATCGAATAGCCTTCATTGCCCACATAGTGAGGAGTAATCCCGCGTTTACCCACACCGAACTGATCCAGACCCGAGTAAAAAACGGCAACCGTATCTTTCCGGGCAATAAGCTCACCATCAAGATAAAGATCAACACCTCTCGTCTCATCCCAAGCCAGGGCAAGATGATACCACTCCCCCTGTTCAGGCGGACTGTCTGACGTATGGCTGACGCGGGTCACCCCCGTATTGATATCGCTGATAAAGGCATCGAATCCTCCCTCGCCATTGTAATCGATCCGCATAAAATTCATGATCAGGGCCGAGCCGTCGGAAGGTCCTGCCTGAATAAGGATAAAAGGCACGTCGCCGACATAGTCCCGGGGCCTCCAGAAGAATGAAAAGGTTCCCCGCTGGGCATACATGTTTCCGGGAGCGTCATAGACAAAATGCTGGGTGAAGTGAGCGTTGCTGAACGCCTTTCCCACAGCACCGTCGTCGACAATCCCCACATCGTGTAAAAAATTCGGTGTGGCTTTCCCGCCGGCTGTTTCCGCTGTATATCCGTTATCCGCCGACAGATAGAAAAGCAATCCTTCATCCCCTGCCGAACCGGTTTGCGCACCTGCATCCACAGTCAGGAGAAGGGAGAATACAGATACAAAATAGCAACAGGTGCGTAGCTTGTTTACCATACCACCCTTTTTTTCTTTTCTCTTTTCTCTTCTTTTCCCGAAAACCGAAATCCGTGAAAAGACCTGCCGGCAATCACCGGTCTTTCAACCTTCTTACTTCTCTTTCTGCTGTTTCTTTAAGGTCTATTTCTACTTTACAATATGATAAATAAAATAGCAACTACTAATTAGTGTTTGTATGAAAACTCATAGTGTCCTAAAAAAACGTCAAGGTCAAGGCGCGCGAAGCCCCAAAAAGCACAGTGTACTAAGCGTACATGAGCATTTTTGGGGCAAGTGGAACGCAGAGATTGACGTTTTCTTAGAGACACTAATTAACGCCTGCGGATTGTTATCTTCTCTCTTCGTACAACCTCCAGCTCCGGCCGGGCCTGTCTGTCCTGAAAACCTGGATATTACCCATGTCAGCTACGGTTACATAGACTGTACACCCGTCAGGCCCACCAAAGGCAAGGTTGCTGATGCTGGTCCCGCCGGCCATTTCTATTTCCCTTATAACATCTCCCTCCGGAGAAACAATGGCCACGGACCCTCGTCCATACCGGGCAACATACAGGTTCCCGTCTACATCGCAGCGCATCCCGTCCGCTCCATGCTCATCGAACTCTATATGCAGCCGTCTGTTGCTGATCTCCCCTTCAGGTGACAGATCATAGGTCCATATTCCGCGCCGGCGGGTTGCGTTATCGCGACCGGATTCATAGACATAGAGTTTGTTTTCATCCGGACTGACTTCAATCCCGTTGGTCGTACCCATGTTATCCCGGAGCAGGGTCGTGCTACCATCCGTGTTTATGCGCCACAACTTACCGGTCCCTTCGCTCCAGTTGGGATCACTTGCATAAAGTATATCGTTTGCACCGATGGCGAGGTCATTGGGCTGGCTCATTTGCGGCTGATGGGCAAACACGCTGACAGCCCGGGAGTCCATATCTACCTTCAGAACGTTGTGATTCGTATAATCGGCAAGAAACATGTCGCCCTCACTGTTAAATCTGATCCCGTTCGCAATGCTTCCATTCTGAAGTTCAACAAACACACTGGCTTCCCCTTCCGGTGTCACCTTCCCGATCGTGTGCTGGCGTTCGTAGTTGACTGCGTAGAGATTCCCCTCTCTGTCTACTGCCGGTCCTTCCACACCGGATGTAAATGAATCGGGTTCGGTAAAATGCCTGCTGGTGAACAGCTCGTCATTCCGGAAGGCAGAGGCACTTCCACAGCCTGTTACTGTTGAAAGAACCGCCATCAGGGGGGTTGACATAAGCACGGCTCCGCCCATGGTCCTGATAAATCCTTTTCTGTCCAATTTGTCATTTCCTGCCATAATATTTTACCTGTTATGTTATCTCCTCATTTCAGCTGTATGAACCGCAACCGCCGGCTCACTGTAAGGGTGACTGGTTACGCTGATACTTCAGCCGCTTGGCAACCTGACCGGCCGGCCGTAACCGCCGACAGTTAACGGCGGAATACAAAGTAACACCTGTTACCGGAATTGTAATCTGCCGAAGAATTCGGGTAAATGAAAGTTGGGCTCGGGATGATCAACCGGTGCCCAGGTAAGCCAGTGCGGATGGGACGAATTATCAGCTATTTTATAAAAATTCGCTTTCCATTCGACACCCGGCGCCGGATGGTCCATTTCCGTATACCGGGCGATCAGTTCAAAGGGAATCCGGTATTCCAGCGTCCAGGTGACAGGATCCGTTATTTCCGGATCCACGACTCCGGAGACGGAATGGGCAATGTCCACGCTTTCAAAATCCGATTCTGAAATCCGTGACCTGATCCCTTCATCCCTGTTCTGATAGCTGAACAGGGCCGTGCCGATACAGTTGGTCTCAAGATTGAAATACCCTTCGGTTTCTGTTTCCGGCGTAAAGAAAAACTCGACACAGCTGTCTGTCCAGACAGGACCGTGATGTTCCTCAACCACACACCGGACGTACTGGTCCTGCACATGAAAGATCACATAGATGGCCTCACTGTCATAGGCTACTTTGGCATGCACGTCCGGACGGTGATCCGGATCATCTCCCATATGATTGCCCAGGTAAAGGGGCCGGATATCACTCCAGGGTTCCTTGTCCCAGTCGGCGTCGATGACTACCGGCTGCGAGAGCCGGCTGACCGGATAAACGGACTCTTCATACAGCAGCGTATCAACCGGTACCTGTTTAAACCCGGGAGAAAATTCCATCCCGCCGTTTTCAACGTCAGCCGGAAGATTTTCCGTATCGGAATGTGCCTCCAGTCTGTCACCCGCTGTCAGTACAAAACCAAGTATCAGTGCAAAACAAAAGAGACCCGAACCGATCTCTGGAATCCGGCCCCTGCCGGTGAAGGAAATCAAGGGGAACTCGTGTTTCTTTGGATTTTTCACTGGCTGTCCGGTTAATTGTATTTAAGTGAATGTCACTGACTAATGCCTGTTTAAAAAACCATTCCTGCATATAAGCCACACGTTAGCGAAACGTTTTCCGCTACTCGACGGGAATCAGCCTGACCATTAACCCGGTATCTTCTGTAATCAGGTACAAATAGTTGTCAGGGGCAAATTTCACATTTCTTACCCTGCCGATACCTTCAAGCAGTTTTTCATCCCTGACCACGCGGTGATCGTTCAGATCACTGCGGTTCAGCATGCGCTGAGTCAGGGATCCGACAAAGAGATCCCCCGTCCATCCGGTATACCGGTCGCCCAGCACGACATCCAGGCCGGAAGGTGCGATGGACGGCGTCCAGTGGTGTATCGGCGGTTCCATGCCGGCACGAAGGGTATCTTCCGTAAGGATCTCTCCGCTGTATTCGGTACTATAGCTCGCCAGGGGCCATCCGTAATTCAGGCCGGGACGGAGGATGTTGAGCTCGTCACCCCCTTTCTGGCCGTGCTCGACCGACCACATTTCCCCGGTTTCGGGATGGCGTATCAGGCCCTGATGCTCCCGCTGCCCATAGGTGAATATTTCACCAAGGGCTCCCTCTGTATCCACAAACGGATTGTCGGACGGAATGCTGCCGTCATCATTCAGCCGCAGGGTTTTCCCTGAATAGCGGGAGGTATCCTGGGCATTCATCCTTCCGCCCCGGATGCCAACCGCAAAATACAGATAACCCTCCTCATCGAAAGCGATTCTGCTTCCGGTGGAATGGCCCACCCGAAGCCTTCTCGGCTCTTCATCAAAAGGACCCGCTTTAAACAAAAACTCATCATCCACCAGCCGGTCCCCCTCCAGTCTTCCTCTCATCAATGCGGTATAACCGACATCCTCCCCTTCCGGGTCCGGTTCAATATAGTAGGACAGGTAGATCCAGCCGTTTTCATCATAGTCGGGATGCAGCTCTACATGACGCAATGATTCGGGTATATTCCCCTGAATGGGATTTTCCTTCACCTGACCGTCTTCAACGATCAGCAGATTCCCTGCCCGTTCCGTTATAAGTACACGGTTATCCGGAAGGAATTCCATCCCCCAGGGCCTTTCAAGATCTGTAACAACCGTATCCACCATGAAAGACTGTACTTCAGAATGAACAATCTCAAGATCTTCCTGGGGGAGGGGGAAATAAACTTTTTCTTCCTCTGGCTCGCTGCAGGCAAAACCCAGCAGGGAAAGGTTCAAAAAAAGGACAATACGTTTTGTTAATCTCATTCAGAAATCTGTGTTTGTATGTACAAAGAAATTTAACAAAGTTCTGCCGGCCCATCACTCAGGAATACAGGAGCAATACAGTCATCAGTCAGCCAACAGTCAGCTGTATCGCCGCCCCCCTTTACCATAAGCCGGCACATCCTTGTCAGGTGATCGCTGCTTTTCAGAAAACACCTCACGGTTGAAGCCGGGAATGACAAATTCAACCGGTCCGGCTCCGGTACAGTACAAAAAATGGGAGCCACAAATAAATCCTATTCATGGCTCCCTTTTATTCTTGGTCCGGTTAAATTAAAATTCTTTCTGATCCCACCAGAGCCGGGTGCTGGCCGTATCATCCCCATCCAGTAACTCGACGGCATCCATAACAGCCGCATTGTTATTGGAATATTCAGTCGTCACAAAAGGCAGTCTCCGGATGGTTTCATCCACACCGATATCCGGATTCTGGCTTGCGATGATTTCAAAACCTACCGGGTAACCCGTTCTGCGACGCTCGGCCCAGGCTTCAACGCTGTTCGGATAAAGCGCCAGCCATTTCTGAGTGATGATCTGCTCCTGCGCTTTTTCAAAATCTCCATTACCAAGGTAGGCAACCGGAATATCGGACATGGCCGGTGTATTCCATTCATCGTTCAGGGCAACCGGGGTATCCGTGCTGGTTATGTAATCGTTAATTTCACTGGCTGAGGCTTCGGTGTGGTACTCCATTGACAGGCGGATACCTTCATTATACAGGTCTTCCGCACTTCCGCCCATATCCCATCCCCACAGGTCGCCTTCAGCTCTCAGGAAATAGACCTCGGCTGCCGGCATGACATAAATCGGCGGATTGGTTCCGCCCCGCTGCCAGGCGGGAGCGATGTTGGAGAACCGCTCATCTATATCACCGCCCTTGTCCACCGGATCCAGGCCATTTCTCAACCCTTTGTATCCCCCACCCTGAACAACCTCGTCAAAGTATATCGGGAGTCTCGGATCCTCAAATCCTTCAAGCGTGCTTTGCATGGTGGCGCTCATCCTGAATTCACCCCAGGCCGTGATGGTGTCGTAGGGATTGATGGAGTTGATGGTTGTCTCCAGATCTGCATTGTCCGAATTGTCCAGCATCACTCCCGCGGCCACCGCTTTTTCAGCTTCGGTCTGCGCCAGTTCCGGCTCCGCATAAACGACCCGCAGGGCCAGCCTCAGCCGCAATGAATTTGCAAAAGTCAGCCACTGGTCGGCACTGCCGTTATATATCTGGTCATGAGAGCCATAAACCGCTGTCACCCCCGGATTCGCTTCCAGAACGGCCACTGCCTCATCCAGCGTCTCGAAGAAATCCATATAGATATCTTCCTGGGAGTCGTAGGGTATGCTGGTTTCTGCACTGCCATAATGTGTATAGGGAATGGGGCCCCAGAAATCCGTCATCCGGTGGTACATTGCCACTCTCCAGATCTTGGCCATGGCATTTTCCACTGCCATGTCATTTTCCGGATCTTCAGTGAATTCCTCAACGAACAGCAGCTGGGGGGCCGGGCTTTCATAAAACTCATCGAATGCCCATTCCGTCCAAGGTCCCGGAATCGTATACTGATCCGAGTGGAAGAATGCCGCAGTTGTCGCGAAGTACTGAGCATAGAGATCCGAAAAAAGTGCCTGGAATCGCTGAAAGGACTGGTCTTCACCAAACATGCCGGTGAACTGGGCTTGTGCAAAAGCCTGTCCGAGCAGCGAACCATCTACCTCCTCGGCTACGATTTCATCTTTCGGTGTGTTCAGGGAATCAAAATGATCCGTACAGGCAGCTACACCGACCAGGAGCATTGCCAAAAGGCAAATGCTCATCTTCTTGTTATGCTTACTATTTATTACAGTCATATCAAATCCAATTTAGGTAATTCGATTATAAGTTGATTTACGATCGATTTAGAAGTCCAGCTTAATATTGGCTCCTATGCTTCGCGTGGTCGGCGGTGCGCCGGCTGATTCAAATCCTTCTGCAGCCGGATTTGTACCGGACATCAGATCGGGGTCCAGATCGTCGGTCGCTTTATAGATAAAGAACAGGTTGCGCCCGACCAGAGATACCTTGACATTGGAGAACGGAAGCTGACCCAAAACGGACTGCGGCAAGTTATACCCTACAGTCAATTCCCTCAGGCGGGTATTGGTTGCACTTTCGATAAATGGCTCCCCTGCCGGTGAGTTTATTCCACCCACAGACCTCCAGAAAACTTCAGGGTCCACCGGTGTGGTGTTTGGCGAGCCGTCGTCCATCACAGCTGTATAATCGGAATAGAAATTGTCCCCGAAGACAAGGGTGGTTCCGTCTCTGCCGGCAAGCGTTGCCTCGGTTACACCCGCTTCGTAAAGTTCAGCCTGCTTACCGGAAACAATCGTCCCTCCCTGCCTGTGATCGATCAGGAAACTCACTGCAAAATTTCTGTAGCTGAAGGAACTTGTAATTCCACCTGTCCAGTCAGGCTGAAAATTGGCAACCTGGACGGTTTTTCCGGATGTCAGCCGTGGTGTCCCGTCACTTGCTACAATGACATCACCATCGTCATTTCTCAGGAATCCGACAGAGTAGACCTGGCCGTAAGGTTTGCCTTCTTCAATAACAACATCTCGCAGATAGTCATCGGCTATGGTCAGCTGAGGCCGTTCATCGGAAATTTTGACGACCATGTTTCGGTTCAGCCCGAAATTGAAATCCAGATCCCAGCTGAATCGTGTGGTCTGAACAGGCCTGGTCGTTAACAGAGCCTCTATACCCTTGTTTTCAACGTCACCTCCGTTGGTGAAGAATCGGGCGGCTCCAGAACTGGCCGGCAGAGCCACGGTGAACAGCTGGTCACGCGTGTTCATTTTGTAGGCTGTAACATCCAGTCCCAGTCTTCCCTGATAAAACCGCATGTCAAGACCCAGCTCAAAAGATTCCGTAATTTCAGGTTTGAGGTTTTCGTTCGGAAGATCACTGTCCAGCACCAGATAGCCTCCGGTACCTCCGGGGACAACCTCAGCCGTACGGTGTACAGCAAAGACCGGTGCACTGTTGCCCACCTGTGCGTATGAAGCCCTCAGTCTGGCAAGGGAAAGAATATCCGGCATCTCCATCATGTCGGAGATAACCGTCGTCAGACCGACTGAAGGATAAAAATAGGACCGGCTGTCGGCCGGCAGTGTGGAACTCCAGTCGTTCCGCGCACTCACATCCAGGTAGATTGCATCCCGCCACCCGACCTGGCCGAACGAATACAGTGACTGGATGTCTGAAGGGGAACCCAGACTCTGGCTGGCACTGGGGTCATTGGAATTGAGAAGCGTAAAGTGATTGGGTACCAGCAGGGCGGATCCCGTATTGGCACTCAGTGAGCTGTTCCGCCGCTGCTTGAGATTACCGCCGACGTTGGCATCCACACTCCACTCATCGGAAAGGTCTTCCGTATAGGACAGCAGGAAGTCTCCGTTCCATTCCAGAGAATTGCCCGTATCCATCTGATACTGCCCGTCACCGAAATCGTCATTCCACAGCCTGCGTTCATAGGTGGTGTTGACACCGTCATAAGCGGCCCGGGCCATCAGGCTCACGGACTCTGTAATATCATATGTCAGCGATGCCAGCGACATAACCCGCTCGCGTCCACTGTCGACCGGCCGGCGGTGCATCGCCCAGAGAGGGTTGGTACCTCCGTTGGATCCGGGAAGCCAGTAATGCTGCCGCGTCTGACCTTCGCCGTCAATATATTGCAGCTCCCTCATCTGTTCGATCGGGATATTCCGCGGCACTTTATAGACGTTCCGCATCACCCGGGTAGTGATCGGGGTATTTACGTCCTGTCGCATATAGGCCAGGCGGCTGTCCAGTGTAAGTCTCTCTGTCAAGTCGCTGCTCACCCTTACTGACACATTGTGCCTTTCAAGGGTATTGGTTTCCAGGATTCCCTGCGCATCCGTGAAGGTATAAGAGAACAGTGTCTGGGTTCTGTCCCCGCCTATTGAAGCGGACAGGTTTGTTGCATTATTGTATCCCCGCTGGAAAATATCCCTGTTGTTCGACGGCTGGGGAGTCATGGAATAGGTTTCGTTAGCCCGTGTCGGGTCAGGCGACCAGTGCCGGACTGTCTGGCCGTCCATTCTCGGACCCCATGAAGATTCCGAGGTGCGATCATACTGCCCTGCGGCACCCTGGCCGAATTCATCCTGGTACTGGACCGTATGTACCGGATCAAGCACTGTAAAGGTGTTGCTCAGGCTCAGATTTACCACGCCGGCTTCCGCCCGCCTGGTATCGATAACAATGGCACCGTTCTGTGCGGCACTGCCATAAAGCGCAGCGGCATTCGGGCCTTTCAGCACGTTAATGGAAGCTACGTCATCCGGGCTGATGTCGGAAGGATTTCCCCGTATGGGAACACCGTCAACAACATAAAGCGGCTGGCTGTCACCTGAAATAGACCGGTTACCGCGGAGGATTACCCGGGTATCGGCTCCCAGTCCGCTGATACCCTGTGTAACGGACAGGCCTGCAACGCGGCCGGTTAAAGAGGACAGGACGTTCAGTTCCCTCGCTTCTGATATCTGTTCGGTATTTACACTCTGCGTGCTGTAGGAAAGAGATCTTGTTTCACGTTCGATACCGAAAGCGGTTACCACCATTTCCTCGCCCTGTATGGCAAGGGATTCCAGCTCCACATCAACATTTGTACGGCCCTCAATGGCCACCTCTTCGGTTCTGAACCCGATATAAGAGACAACAAGTGTCTGATCAAGGTCAGGCACAGTCAATTCAAAGGCGCCGTCCGCATCTGTCGTGGTCCCTGTCATTGTTCCTTCCACGACGATATTCACTCCGGGAAGCGGCTCATCCGTTGAGGCATCCGTGACCTGCCCGGTGACGGTTTCCTGGAACATGGCATCTGTCTCCTCCTCTTTCTCCCTGATGACAAGCACATCCCTGGAAGGGGGCAGAAGGGCTTTAAGGTTTGTGCCCTCCAGTAAATCATAAAGGATTTCATGAATCAGGGCGTTACTCACATTCATGGACACCTTCTTTTCAGGAATAATACCTGTACTGTACGACAGGCCGACATTGGCTTCCCTTGCCAGCATCTGCAGCGCAGTCGACAGATGGATGTCCTCGAAATGCAGGCTAAGGCTATTATCCTCACTGGAAATGTTCTCCAGCGCATTCGCAACCAGTTCATCATTGCCGATCACACCATTCTGGTTGGCAAACAAATTCTGTGCGGCCAATCCCAATGACAGACTGATCAGCAGTATAGCCACTGTTGAGCGAATTAAATCCGCTAAAAACATCGTAACTTTTTTGATAGTCATAAGAGTAGGGTTATAGTTAGTATTAAATCAAGTTAGTCCAACATGCCGATCCACTGTGTGGATAATTCCTATACCATTATTTTTATTTCAGATACTTGTCATTCAACCCTGAACCAGGTCACTTTCCTGCCGTTTCTTTCGTAATCCAGATCCAGTGACAGGGAGATTACGGACAGGGATTTTTCTATTGAGTCGGGTGAAAAATCAGCGGTCAGCCGCTTTTCACTGAGACTTTCCTCGGAATAGCTGCATTCCAGGCCATACAGCCGGTTGAGTTGAAGACACGCCTGATTCAGTGAGAGATCATCAAATACAAGCCTGCCGCGCATCCAGACCAGATAGTTCTCCACCCCGAACTCCTCAACGCGGAGGGTCTGATCTCCGGAATTCATCTGCGCAAACTGGCCGTCTGTAAGGACGACAGGAGCTATGCCGTCTGTTTCGGATCTGCCGCCGAACGAAACACTGCCCTCGATAACGGCAACCTGCACCTCTTTACCGGAATCAGAGGTTTTTACATTGAATGACGTTCCCAGAACTTCAA
>JBBDRV010000137.1:0-1048 GCA_040905285.1 Balneolaceae bacterium
TGTGGCATTCCAGGCCGGCAACATCATACTGAACCGCAGACGGATTGATCTTTCGGATATCCGTAAACGTGCATTAACCCATTATTATGAAGATGTTATTTCCCCTCTTATGAGGAATACCTGGGATGACGACGACTTTAACAGGGCCAACACAATTATTCTGATAGGGGGAGGCGCCATGTATCCAGAGCTTGTGGATAATTTTAAAAACGAATTTGACAGCTTTGCAAATATTGAAGTGGCCAGTGATCCCGCAACAGTTACAAGCCGGGGATACTGTATCCGTTCCAGCAATACAGCCGGCTCGGGAAATGCTGCTGTCGGATTGGATATCGGAAATGCCAATACAACTGTCAGTATGTTTGACGGAAGCGGGGAAACGCCCTCCTGACCGGCTTTGGATTTACTTTTTAGTTTATATCCGGTTCGCTGAGCCGGTATACATCATATCTGTGAGAACTTTAACGTTCTGTTTTTCTATAAAACGGTATCTTCAGATTATCGTATACAATAGGTTATCCCTGTTCGGAACATATGAGCAAAAATGGAATTGTAACGGATAGCAAATGTGTATTGATCAGAGATTAATCACTTCTGCAATCAATTTACAATCCGTATAAAGGTTTTAGAAGCATCATGAAGAACGACGATTTAAGCTATGTAAGTCTTCTCGCAAAAGGTTCCGTAATCAATGATCAATACCTTTCTGTTCCCTCTCACCTTAAAATTTCAGGCATCGTCACAAAAAATATTGAATGCGGGGGGAAACTGGTTATCGACTCTACGGGTGTTGTAGAGGGAAATGTGAAAGCCAAAGACCTGGTACTTCACGGTAAATTCGAAGGGAATATATGGGTGCAGAATACCCTGTCCATTTGCAGGTCAGCTGAAATAACCGGTTATATCAGTGCCGATAAATTAAGGGTGGAAGAAGGAGCCTATTGTGTGATGGACGCTGATATTGACGGACAGGCCAAAAAACGGCATGACCGTTCGGACATCGGAGTAAATTCAGGCAAAACCCGGGGTAAATCCGGAAAGAAAATTC
>JBBDRV010000138.1:0-6120 GCA_040905285.1 Balneolaceae bacterium
AGGGCATATACAGTAACAAGGCTGAGAAGCTGCTGAAAACCCTTGAAGAATAAACTGTATAAATTTATTAAGTTGGGGGAGAACAAACCAATCTCCGTATCGTGCTAAACCCAAATCTTGACCCTTCAGGCAAAGAGGATGTATTTGAACAGACTGTCCGGCCGACGTCGATCAGCGAGTTTATCGGGCAGGAAAAAGTAATCCGCAATCTCGGTGTATTCATCCAGGCAGCGAAGAAACGGGATGAAGCCCTGGACCATGTGATCCTTTCCGGCCCGCCGGGTTTGGGTAAAACAACCCTTGCCTATATTGTAGCCAATGAAATGAATGTCCGGATCAGACCCACCACCGGGCCGGTGCTGGAAAAGCCGGGTGACCTGGCCGGCCTGCTTACAAATCTGGAAGAGGGTGATGTGCTTTTTATTGATGAGATCCACCGGCTCAACCCTGTCATTGAAGAGTATCTTTATTCAGCTATGGAAGATTACAAGCTGGATATTGTCATTGATTCCGGACCGAACGCCCGGAGCGTCCAGATAGAACTTGCCCGCTTTACGCTTATCGGGGCTACCACAAGAAAAGGTCTTTTGACCGCACCTCTCCGGGCTCGTTTTGGCATAGATATGCGGCTCGATTATTACGATGTGGAACTTCTGCAGCATATCGCCCTGCGAACCGGCCAGATCCTGGACTTCGGGATAACCGGTGAAGGAGCCCATGAAATCGCACGCAGAAGCAGGGGCACACCGCGCATTGTTAACAAATTGCTTCGCCGTACCCGTGATTTTGCCCAGGTCGATGATCTTGAAACCATTGATGTGGCTGTGGCGGATAAGGCATTGAATGCACTTGACGTAGACCAGAACGGTCTTGATGAGATGGATATACGGATTTTGCGGGCCATTGTTGAGAACTACGGCGGAGGGCCGGTTGGTCTGGGGACACTGGCCGTGGCGGTCGGTGAAGACAAGGGAACCATCGAAGAGGTATACGAACCCTTTTTGATCAAAGAGGGATTTATGCAACGCACACCCAAAGGGCGGATTGCCACGGCAAGAACCTATACATATCTCGGTATCAGCCGCCGGCCTGCAGAAGATGACCTGTTCAAAGAGAGCTGATGCGGTTTCTATTCATTCCCTGCAGATCCGGCAGGCACCCTGCCGCTAAATGAGATTTCAAGCTGCTCCCCCAGCCGGAATTCATCCAGGTTGAGGGAAGACAGGGTAATGCCCAGCAGCCGCACTTTCCTTTTTCCGGCTTCAGTCTGGTCCAGCAGCCCTGTGGCAATCCGGGCAATTTCACCGGGATCCTGCACAAAATGCTTCATGGTGGCGCTCCGGGTTACGGTTTCAAAATTTTTATACCGGGCTTTCAGCGTGACGGTTTTGCCCGCTGCATCATGCCGTCTCAGGCTTGAAGCCACTTTATCCGCCAGTTCTGTCAAAAACGTCCGAATCTCTTCAGGATCAGACATATCCTCCGTAAAAGTTTGCTCCTTGCCGATTGATTTACGGATCCTGTCGGGTTTCACTTCACGATTATCCAGGCCCCTTACTATGCGGTAATAATGATAGCCCGCCTTCCCGAATTTTTTCACCAGCTCGACAACATCCCGGTCCCTGAGATCTTTCCCGTTTTCAATACCAAGGGATTCCATTTTTCTCTTTGTGGCTTTTCCAACCCCGTGAAACTTTTCAATTTTCAATTCTTCCAGAAACAGTAGAGCTTTTTCCGGCGGGATCACAAACAGACCGTCCGGTTTATCCATATCCGATGCGATTTTGGCCAGAAACTTGTTTGGAGCAACTCCTGCAGAGGCTGTCAGACCTGTTTCCTGCTTTATTCTTTTTTTGATTTCACGGGCTATAAGAGGTGCCGGAAGAGTGGATTGCCGGGTTCCGGTGATATCCAGATAGGCTTCATCCAGGGACAGAGGTTCAACCAGTGGAGTATATTCATAAAGAATTTCGCGGATCTGAAGAGATATCAATCGATAGACATCAAATCTGGGTGTCAGGAAAATAACATGGGGACAGAGTCTGACAGCCTGTGCTGCCGGCATCGCAGAATGGATGCCGTATTTTCTTGCTTCGTAACTTGCAGCTGCCACAACACCTCTTCCGCGGGGATTGCCCCCTACAACAACCGGCTTGCCGCGGAATTCCGGGAAATCCCGCTGCTCTACCGAAGCAAAAAAGGCGTCCATGTCAATATGAAGAATTTTTTTAGTCAGAAAGCGGATGGTGTGAGTTCAAATATTGTCTTTTGGGATAGAACCTTTCCCGATGTTAATGCATGCTTCCCTGATGATCCGGCGGATCATTTACAAAGCATACAACTGCAAATTTCTGTAACTTGGTTGTGAAAATAAAAACATTAAGCTAAAAAATATTCATTCGGATGGAAGAATTGAATGGAGTAACGATTTACTGGCTTATCTCAATTGGTCTGATGATAGGATTTATCATGGACGTGGTGATGGGCCGGCGGGGCGTAAGCCTTGGAGCAAATCTGGCGGGCGGAGTTATCGGCAGTGTACTGATCGGAGTTATTGCTATCATTTTGCAGCTGTTCGGGTCATTGATCTTTGCATCGATCGGGACGGTCTCTTTTTTATTCCTGGTAAATATTTTCAAGTTTGAACCTGAATACAAGGATGATACCGAAATAGCAAACCGCTAACCGGCGGACTGGTGAGGAACGTGGACATCCCTGTCTGATTTACCGGCAGCGGTTTGCAGCGCTTTTCCAGCCGCCGGAGAGGGATCTGCTGCCTGTCCGGGCAGCCTGTCCGGTTTGTGGCCGCACCTCTGATTATACAGGATGAGTGAACAACAAGAGGGCATATTAAGAGAATAAGAGAATAAAAAATTTTACAGGCTCATGTTATATATAACCTCAAATGCCTTTTCACAAAATGTCTGACGACTACAAGTTTTTTGCACAGGTAAACAAAGCTTTCGATATAGCCGCAGGCTACACAAAATTCGACAAGGGACTGCTGGCACAGATGAAAATTTGCAATGATGTTCTTCATATTACATTCCCTCTTGAAAGGGACGACGGGTCGATTGAAGTAATAGAAGGATGGAGAGTTGAGCACAGCCATCACAAGCTGCCCAGCAAGGGCGGGATACGTTATGCCACCACTGTCAATGAAGATGAAACGATGGCGCTTGCTGCGTTGATGACGTACAAGTGTGCTGTGGTAAATGTGCCTTTCGGCGGGGCCAAAGGGGGAATAAAAATTGACAAGTCCAAGTTCAGTGACGCTGAAATTGAGCGGATTACCCGCCGTTACACCTATGAGCTCTATAAAAAGAACTTTATCGGGCCGGGGTCGGATGTGCCTGCTCCGGACTACGGAACGGGCGAACGGGAAATGGCATGGGTACTGGATACGTACAGACAGTTGAATTCGGATATTAATGCCGAGGGATGTGTAACAGGCAAGCCTATTTCACAGGGCGGCATACGGGGGCGTAAGGAAGCCACAGGTCGGGGAGTTTACTTTGGTATCCGGGAAGCCTGTGAAAACAGGGAGGATATGCAGGAGCTGGGTCTGCGGCCGGGACTGGAGGGAAAAACGTTCGTGATTCAGGGATTGGGAAATGTGGGTTTCCACACGGCCAAGTATTTGGTCGAAGGGGGTGCAAGGATGGTCGGTCTGGCCGAAATAGAGGGATCGGTATATAACCCGGACGGAATCGATTTTGATAAGCTTATTGCCTACAGGCAGGAGAAAGGGACTGTTGTCGGATTTGAAGGGGCACAGCTGCTGGAAAACAACAAAAAAGTGCTGGAGGTGGAGTGTGACATCCTGATACCAGCCGCCCTGGAGAATCAGTTGAATAAACACAATGCCCGTAATATCAGGGCAAGCATCATTGCCGAGGCTGCAAATGGACCCACCACCTCCGAAGCGCATAGTATTATGAAAAAGAGGGGATCCTTGATCATACCGGATAATTATCTGAATGCGGGAGGTGTTACCGTCTCCTATTTCGAATGGTTAAAAAATCTTTCACATGTACGGTTCGGCCGCCTGGGAAAACGATTTGAAGAAACAAGCCTGCGCAAGATTCTCTCTGTCATTGAAAATATCTCGGATCGTCAGTTTACAGATCTGGAGCGGGGATATCTGGCGCAGGGGGCGGGGGAATCCGAACTGGTGGATTCCGGCCTGGAAGAGACGATGATCCTGGCCTATAATGAGATCAACGAACTCCGGAAAAAACACGATGTGGATCTGAGAACGGCGGCGTTTATAACCGGAATTGAGAAGGTTGGAATTATTTACGAATCCATGGGCATATTCCCATAGGATGTAGAGAGCCAGAAAGTCAGCCATGGTCACTAACATTCTCCGGACTGCCTGTTTCCTTGCCATGCTGCTCGGCATGGCCGCTTCCCCGGCTGAGCCGGAGACAACAGGGAAATGCGGTCGGGCAACCACTGCCGGGCCGGGACCGGAATTATTAAACCAGCAGGATCCGGATACGACAGCCCGGGCGGGAAGCCATGAGCTAAAACTGAAGGACCTTTTTTTTGAACCGTTCCTGCAGGGTGTCCGGCCGGAGTTTACAGGTTTCTCCGCAGATATGAAGAGAATATTCTTTTCGTGGAATGATTCATCTTACAGTGCGGCCGGAACCTATCAGGTGGAACTGGATGGAAGCCATCCTCAGAAGGTGCCGGAAGACACCGTCCATCGCTTTCAGGTCAGCCCGGACAGGTCGGCGGTGGCGTATGCAACAGGCGGCACGCTCTATCTTTCTGATACGGAATTTAATAACGAAATGCGTTTGGCTGACTTTAATTCCGGAATCTCTGATCCGGTCTGGTCACCTGACGGATCCATGATCTCCTTCATCACAGATGGGGAAATATGGATTGCAGGGACAGAAGAGTCATTTTTGAAACAGGTTACAGCCGTAAAGGGAAAGGTGCCGGTTTTCGAATTTGATCACTGGGCGGGAAATAACAAGCTGATACTAAGCAGCCGGGACTTTTCCGGTGGGTATACGGTCTATTTTCCGGAGTATCAGGATATCCTGACCCCCCCGGCACCGGAACAGAGGGGGATTCCTGAAATAACGGTGGCTGTAGCTGATCTTGGGACAGGTGCCATAGATACCCTTTTTCACGGCAGAAACAGATCTGACACAGATGTCAGTGTTTCCGGACAGTATCTGGCCGCAGACTACGCGGATGGAGCCCTGAAAAAGAGGGAAATACGCGTATATGACCTGAAAGACGGAGATATGACCGTCGTTTTTGAGGATTCCACAGAAGGCTGGCTCCACGGCAGGTACATTGAATTCAATCCGGAACAGGATATTCTGATGTTCCAGTCGGAACGGGACAACTGGAATCATATTTATACTGTAAAGCCTGACGGAACAGGACTGAAACAGCATACATCGGGTGAGTATGATATACCGTGGGCAGGCTGGCATACCTCCTCTTCCATAGTGTATGCTTCTTCGGAAGAGGATCCGGGAGAGCGCCATATATATACGCTTGATACATCGAATGGCCATCGCCGGAAATTAACAGAGACGGAAGCCTATCGCAGCCAATTCCGCCTGAGTCCCGGCAATCGATATTTAATTTATGCAAAAACCTACTTTAACAGGCCACATGACCTGTTTCTGCTGGATTTACAACAGCCCGGCCGTGAAGTCATGCTGACCCATTCCATTCCGGACGCTTTTTGGGATATTCAGTGGCAAAAGGAAGAATATATCCGTTTTTCAGCACGGGACGGACAGACCACCCTTTCCATGTCCGTCCTGTTCCCGCCCGGCTGTGACAAAGACAGAGACTATCCGGTTGTGGTATTTCTCCATGGCGCCGGCTCGCTTCAGAATGTATACAAGGGGTGGTCTGAAAATTATCACCGTGAATATATGTTCAACCAGTTTCTGGCCAGCCGCGGATATGTGGTTGCGGAAGTGGATTTCCGGCACAGTACCGGTTACGGGCGGCGGTTCAGGGAAGATGTGACGAACTGGCTCGGCCGCTATGAGACAATGGATATCATAGATGGGCTGGACTGGCTGGAAGAGCATACCGGCATAACGGATCCTGACAGGGTCGGCGTCTACGGTGGCA
>JBBDRV010000139.1:0-6106 GCA_040905285.1 Balneolaceae bacterium
AGACCGGCTGTTCCGTATTTATGTTGAAAGACAAAGTGGATACGGGGGACGTGTTGCGGCAGGCGAGAACCCGTATCGGCCCGAATGAAACGGCGGGAGACCTGTATGAGCGGCTGAAAGTTCTTGGTGCGGAGCTGCTGGTGGAAACGGTCGACCAGATTGAAAGGGGAGAAACCGGGGGCGTACCGCAGAATGATCAGGAGGCCTCTCCGGCCCCGAAGCTTTTTACAAAAGATGCCAAAATTGATCTGGCTCAACCGTCGGTGCAGGTGCATGACAGGATACGCGGATTGAGTCCCTTTCCGGGGGGATGGGCAGAATACGGGAATATGAAGCTGAATCTTTACAGGTCGAGAATAGGGCCCGATATCGATCTGGAACCGGGTGAACTTCTTTTTGCGGAAGGACGACACCTGCTGGCGGGGTGCAGCAGTGGCTCTGTTGAAATCACCGAGCTTCAGCTGCCGGGAAAGAAGAGGACCAGCGGCCGGGATTTTGCAAACGGGTACAATCTTGCTGTCAGGCTGACTTGATTTATTAGGATTAATTTTGGATATACCGATCGAAATTCAATGGGAAAAAGTCCTGGCCGGGAACCGCCACACGAATTGCGAAGTCCGGTTGCGAAGTCCGGGAATGCGCAGAGCGCCTGCAGGGTTTACCGTGGACTTGATCCAGTGAACCCGGCACCTGCCGGCCCTGTTTTCCCGGTGGGCCGCAGGACAGGAGATTGAAAGATTGTATTGGAATCGCAGATTAATGAGAGCGCAAACCACCTAAACCCGAAGTGACATGGATTTATCGCCTTTTTTGCAGGCAGCCAGAAGCGGAAAACTGAACGACGTCAAGCGGCTGCATGCCGGTGGCGTTTCCCTGGATGAAGCCCATAAGAACGGATCAACCGCACTGATCTATGCGGCTGAAAAGGGTCATCTGGACGTGGTTAAATATCTGCTGGACCAGGGGGCGGACCCCATGTCGCAGACCCGGCTGGGAGGCACCGCATTAAACCGGGCCGCTGAAAATGGACATACCGGGATCATGAGGTATCTGCTCGACGAGGGGGTCGCCATAGGGGATCTGGCCGTTATCGTAGCTGCCCGGGAGGGAAGGCTTGAAGCGGTGCAGATGCTGGTGGAAGCGGGGGCGAATGTCAATGCGCGGCAGCGGTGGGGTCAGACGGCGCTGATGCTGGCTGCCCGTGAAGGCCATGCGGAGGTTGTGAGGTGTCTGCTGGATCACGGGGCCAGTGTGCGCCTCAAGGATAAAAACGGCGATACCGCCCTCAATATCGCTATGGATAATGATAACGCGGATATCGCCATGCAGCTAAAGCGGGTTGGCGCCAGGGCTGAAGTTAAAAAGAAGGCCCCACTGGAAACCGATGAGGACGAGGTGGATGTGGATGAAGATGCGGACCCGCCGGACATGGATGAAATAATCGGTGATGACGATCTTCCGGATGATGTGGATCTGGACGATTAACCGATACTGCTGAATCAGGTTCAGGTATAATACTGCTCTTCAATGCTCATCGACATCTTTTTGTCAGGCAGCTGTTGCCTGTCTGCGGGTTCACCGGATCCTGTGCCTTTTTAGTGCGGTCCAGCGTGCTCTTTCCCGGTTACTTCCGCGAATATCCTTTAAAAACAGGGGTTTACCGGCCCGGCCGTCAGGCAGATTCTGTCCACACCCCAGGTACGTTCCTCCCGCCCGAAATCCTGCTGATGTATGCTCTTCTCTATCACAGACCTTTAAAGACAACCCGAATTTTATTAAAAAATCATAACTGTAGGTCCTTGCCGATTTGACGAAATTGAGACATCAATTCTTGTCTCATTTTACATGCATTGGGTGAGTCATAAAGTATTACAAAACTGACAGTTAGGATTATAATAAAATCATACTGCATATTCATTACCCTGGTATCGGTATGTCTGCTCTTTCTGCAACCGAAAGAGAGCTATGCCCAGAAATCAGGGCCTGATTCTTCTGCCGGTTCAGCTGTGAAGGGACGGACAGGTTCGTTTGCAGGCCCGGCTGTGGAGGCACAGTCCGGTTCGCTGTTCGAGTCGGTGGGATTACAGTTCGGTACACTGAGAGGGCAGACCAGCCTTGCAGACGGACTTCCGGGATACTCCCTCCGGGTCAATGCCCGCCACCCGCTGGATGGATACTGGTTCGGTGAAGCCGGGCTGAGCCTGGGTTTCATATCGGGAGCCAGGTACCGCACACGTCTACTTCCGGTAGAATACAGGCTCAATTACCGGCTAAGCGGATTTGGAATCGATGACCTTGAGCTGTTTTCCCGTTCCGGCTCTCCCTACCTCTTCACCGGCGGCGGTTTCCTCTATCACAAACCCGTAGAAGTACCTGCTCCTGAAGATCCTTTTACCGAAGGGATGGGTGACGTACTTCCGGTTTCATCCCTGTGGAGTTTCGGGAGCGGGTTGGATCCATACATACCGGTTGGCGCCGGGATGGATTTTCAGCTGGATCCCTCTACGAGTTTGAATCTGCAGTTTTCCTACAACCAGTCCCTCCATTTCCTTTCCCTGCATGGAGATGGATTCCGGCAGGGATACTGGGGACTCACAGTCGGTTTGAATTTCGGGACAGATCGCAAGCCTGTCCGGGCACAGCCGCCGGTCGGCCTGCAGCCGCCGTTGAGGAAACCGGTGGCTTTCCGGCATTTGCCGCAGGCGGAGCCGGTGCAAATAGACTTGGATCCGGCTGAGCTGGAGCCCGCTCTGCTGACCGGAGCTATCATGGCAGATATCAACCGCACGGTCCTCTACTTTGATGTTCTCTCAGCCGAAATCGGGCCGGAAGATGAACAGGTTATCAACCGTATAGCCACGATAATGAACGGGTTTGAAGGATATACCCTCTCCATTTCAGGCCACGCAGACTCAACGGGACTGGACCCGGTGAACGAGATGATATCGGAAAGCCGAGCGCGAGCGGTTTGGCTGGAGCTGGTTGACAGGGGGGTGGATCCGGGACAGATAGAGCTGAGCGCCTATGCCGACCGGCAGCCACTGAGCGTAAACCGGCTGCCGGAATACTGGTTCACCCGTTACCGGGATCGAAGAGTGAACTTTCAGACAGAGCAGCGGGCATTTCAGTCGGTGTACGGAACTGCTGAAAAGGCCATACCGGTGGTTGCAGAGTTTGAAGAGTTTGAATACGGCGAGCCGCTTTTGAACCTACGGGACCTCACCTTTACCCATACCATGCTCGGTCTGGATAAGCATTCACAGGAAAACCTCCAGATGGTTTCAGGTTTGTTGCATTCAACACCGGAAATGAACCTGCTGATTTTCTCTGAAGCCGAAGCGGACACCGGTCCTGAATTTGGCCTGGTACTGTCGAAAGCCCGTGCAGATCTGATTCGGTCGGAACTGGTATTGACGGGAATTGAGGCGGGACGCCTGAAAGTGGTATCGCGCGGGTCGGATGATGGTAACGCTCTTTTTAAGCTTTTTGAGCCTTATCTGAACGGCCCGCATCAGCATAATCTGGTGATTCCTGTTGAGGTGGATACGTTTCGGGGTGAAGTGGCGGGTAGTGGAGATGGTGGTGAGGTGAATGGTGAGAATTCTGATGCGGCCTCTGCTTCAACGGCTGGAGAGGAGCAATGATGGGGGGATCGAATCATAGCACCCGGGGAGATAATGTCAGATCCTTTTGGATCGGACTGCTTTGGTTCCTTTTTGTGGCTGCATTACTGGGGCTTCAGAATCCGGAGGCAGTGTATGGGCAAACCACCCCTGGACTGATCTACAAGCCTGCCGAGGGGAACGGGCAGTTGATTCTGAATCCCAACGGGCATGGATTCGCTTCGGAAACCACAGCCGGTTTTACCTGGAGCGATGTCGAAGAAAGCGAGATCCCTTACCACCCGCTGCCGCAGTTCGAGGTTGAACAGATCGGCGATGTGCGGACGGGAGCCAGCGGCGGTCACACGGATCTGGCCGATAACGGGCAGAAGCAGACTGCCTTTATGTACTATGACGGTGAAAACCTGCTGTTCCGGGTCAGACTGGGCGGCCAGTCGACCTCGTCCAAAGGCTACAGTTTCTTTTTTAATACGGCCTTCGAAACGTTCGGACCCAAAGGCGGCAATTTTTCCTCCGTCAACCCCGGATTCCAGTTCGAGATCGTACTGGAGACGGGGAATGGTGTACAGATATACGAACTGGACGGGGAATCACCCATTTTACGGCAGACGCTCGGTCTCAGCCAGCATCACCAGCGGGCTATCTCCTATACGCACCTTGACGGCTCGACCGGTTTTTTCTATGACTTCTATGTGCCCGTTTCCGAGATCGAGAGTGCCATACCCGGTTTTACATTCAATTCATCGACAGATTTCCGTGCCGCTGCAGCTACCATCACCCGCTCACAAAGCGGTATTACAGGGACTCTCTCGGATATCAACGGTATAAACGACAGTAACTACAGTAACACGGTTCAGGCACTTACGGACATCACGGAATCTACACAATCTGTGAATTTGAATGATATCGGAGAAGAGGGCAGTGGTTTTGGGGATATCGTCCAGCAGACCAGGATCCCGTCGATCAGCAGTCCCATTCTGAATGGTGCTGACACAGTTTCCGGATTCATCAACGAGGAAGACGGCGCGACTGTACAGGTTTACCGGGACGGCAGTTACTGGACGACGGCTGATCCCTCATCCTCGTATGCCTGGACGGCAACGGCGGATGCTCTTGCTACAGATGAAGTGATTACTGCCCGTGCACAGTTCGGTTCGAAAGACTGGTCGGAGTTTTCGAGCGGAGTGACCGTGACGGAGGCGGGGGAAAACATTATGCCATGTTTGGCTGTAGGCAGGTCAACAATAGGGGCTTTGGGTATCCACGGTGGATCAGGAAACATACAGTCAATAGGATCAAGTAATATGCCGGGCCTTGATGCTGTCATTACAGAATATGGTACCGCCGGTGTTGGGATCAGACTTGTTGAAGTTGGTGGAACAACAGCTGTAGACATAGTTGATAAGAAAGGTGCTGCCAATGGCTCAGTTGCTGAATATTTATTTTCAGGAACAGACCTCGTTAACGAAGGTGGAGATAATTGGACGTTGACCACTGCTGGCGGTAAAAACGGTCTTCCCGGTGATGTATCTTATGAAGCGATTCTATACCAGGACAGTGATCCGTTTTGTATCGGGGCGAGGTCCGACATATTCGGAGCTATATCTGTAACAGCTGCCCCTGTTTTCAATCCTGATGAATATAATGAAGATGATGAATCCGTTTCTGGTACTGTTGATGCATCTGCTAACCTGGTTGCCCTGTATAAAAATGGCATTCAGGTTGGCACAACGACCCATTCAGGTGGTTCTTGGAGTTTTGATGTCACTTTAGTAAATGGGGATGAGTTGCATGCCATTGCAGAATTTGCAGATGGATGGTCAGGTCAATCATCAGTTATTACAGTGACAGAAGGGGCAGAAATCCCTCTCGAACCGTCCATCCCTCCTGTCATTTCCGGCAGTTATGCTGCCGGATCCGGGATTACAGTTTCCGGAACCTCCACCGAACCGGCAGGGACGGTCATCACTGTATATCTTGATGGTGCTGAAGAGGAAACAGCAACAGTTAACAGCCAGGGGGAATGGGAACGGGAGGGAGTGACTCTTGACGAAGGTGATGTGATCACAGCAACGGCAATTGCTCCGGGTAAAGATGAAAGCGAACCTTCAGGTTCTGTCAGTGTACTGGCTGCACCACCCGAAGCCCCGACTCTTGATACTGATCCGCTGACCACTTTCGACAACTCCCTTTCCGTTTCAGGAGCTGCTTCGACCGGCTACATCACCATTTATGTCGACGACGCAGCCGTGGCCTTCTTCGATGCTGTAAACGGGACCCACACTGGTATCAGTGGATCAAGCGGCCATCTCTACCTGGACGAAGAGCTGTCAATTTCCGTAGATGATACCGATTTCATCCAGGATGAATTATACCGCGGAGCCGATGTTTATGTTACGTCGACACCGGACGGCCAGGCTGAAAGTGTTCCGTCGAACGCGGTGACGGTCACCGGGGTGGAATCCTTTTCGATCGAACTTGCA
>JBBDRV010000140.1:0-34189 GCA_040905285.1 Balneolaceae bacterium
AGAAGAGATTGAAAAGCTGCAGAAGGAAAAAATTGAAGCTGTCCGGGCAAATGACGAATTCAGCGATGAATACAAGCAGAAAAAAATAACAGAGGCAAAAAAGGAAGTAGAGCGGGAAAGGGAAAAGCGGTTCAATGAAATCCACCGGCTTTTTGCAGAGCGAAGCGACCGGATCCATACGATTAACCAGCTGCTGAAAGCCTATACGCTTTTTGAGCGGGAAGAAGAATATATCCTGCAGGATGACAAGGTCCAGATTGTCGATGAGCACACCGGCCGGGTATTGTCGGGCCGCCGGTATTCTGACGGCCTGCACCAGGCAATAGAAGCCAAGGAGCAGGTAAAAGTGGAAGCCGCTACACAGACATATGCAACAATTACGCTGCAGAATTACTTCAGGATGTATCACAAGTTGTCGGGCATGACAGGGACGGCGGCTACAGAGGAAGGGGAATTCAGTGAGATTTACAACCTGGATGTCATGGTTATCCCAACCAACGAGCCGATCATCAGGGACGACAAAGAAGACCTTATTTTCCGCACCAAGCGGGAGAAATACAATGCAACGATTGAGAAACTTCGCGAATATCACGAAAAAGGCCAGCCTGTACTGGTGGGAACCACAAGCGTGGATGTATCGGAGACGCTTAGCCGCATGCTGAAGAGAGCCGGCATTCCCCATAATGTCCTGAATGCAAAACAGCACGCCAGGGAAAGTGAAATCGTGCAGATGGCCGGTCAGCCGGGGGCAGTCACTGTGGCAACCAACATGGCCGGCCGGGGAACGGATATTAAATTGTCAAAAGAGGTGAAAGAGAAAGGCGGACTGGCCATTCTGGGTACTGAACGTCACGAGTCAAGACGAATCGATCTTCAGCTGAGGGGACGTGCCGGCAGGCAGGGAGATCCGGGTGAATCCCAGTTCTATGTGTCTCTTGAAGATGACCTGATGGCTCTCTTCGGTGGTTCCGACCGCATTGCAAACATCATGGACCGTCTTAATTTTGAGGAAGGTGAAGTCATTCAGCACCCCTGGGTGTCAAAGTCTCTTGAAAGGGCCCAGAAAAAAGTGGAGCAGAACAATTTCAGCATCCGGAAGAAACAGCTGGAGTATGATGATGTTCTGAATAATCAGCGGAATGTCATTTACTCCAGAAGGAAAAATGCTCTGAGCGGCGACCAGCTTCAGAACGATATTTTTGACATGCTCGAAGACCTGACTGTTAATACTGTGAACAGTTATTATCCGGACGGCGAGTTTGAAAATCTGCGGGACGAAGTGCTGCGGCATCTGGCTGTAGAGGTTGAGCTGGATCGCGACAAATGGGCTGCTCTCGGTGAAGACGGGCTGATCGATCACATCATCGAGCGTGCCTTTGAGGTGTATCGCTCAAAAGAGCGAATGATTGCAGAGCCCCTGTACCGGATCGTGCAGAAGATCGAAGAATCTGACGCAAAAAAGAAACCGAACAAGATACAGGTGATTTTTACGGACGGGCTGCGCCGCATGAGGGTTATTGTAAACGTGGAAAATGCTGCCGGAAATGAAGGACGGGAAGTTGCGCGGGCTCTTGAACGCACGGCTATTCTCTCTACCATTGATGACAAATGGATGGAACACCTCAGAGAGCTGGATACGGTGAAAGAAGGTATCGGCCTCCGTTCTTTCGGGCAGAAGGATCCGCTCCTTGAGTACAAAAAAGAAGCGTTCAGCATGTTCAAGGATCTGCTGGATATCATTAACAAAGAAGCCATTTCACTGATCTGGAAAGCGGTACCGGAAATGCAGGCGGATTCCGATAAGGTACAGCAGGCCCAGAAGGAAAAAGCAAAAGTAGATATTAACAAAGCCCGGACGCAGCATGCTGATTCTACTAATATGGGTTTCAGGGGAAATCAGCAGCAAAACGGCGGTGAACGGCAGGAGGCCGCCGCGCCGGGTGAAAAACGTCAGCCGGTGACGGTGGATGAGGAGCCCGGGCGCAATGATTATGTAAAGGTGCAGAATATGGGGACAAACGAGGTGAAAGAGATCAAGTGGAAATATGCGAAGCGGTTGATTGACGAGGAAGGCTGGATACTGATCGAGCAGTAGCGGGGATCCCCGCAAGGCTCCGGAGCTATTGTCCGTTATGCATGGATTTCCAGACCCTGGCTCTTTTCCTCCATTCACGAATGGCCAGCATGATAATCGTGAAAAGGGTGATGGGAAGTACAAACCAAAGCATGGTATTGCTGAAAACGGGCAGAGCCGCATGCTCGGCAGATGAAAGCCAAAGATAAACATTATAGGCGGCATAATAGCCTAAAAAAACCAGTCCCTCTCCCCGGCTGATGATATGGCCCGTAAAGAAAATGGGCATGCAGGCAAATGAAGCTGCCAAAAGCACAAGCAGGTCGAACCGGAGAAGGGCTTCATTGACTGGTACTGCCTCGGGAATCACCATTCCGGATATCCCGAGTACAGCGAGTAAATTAAAAATATTGCTTCCTATAATACCGCTGACAACCAGTTCCCGCTCACGCCGGAGAGCCGCTACCACAGATGTGGTGATCTCGGGCAGAGATGTACCGGCTGCAACGATCGTCAGCCCGATAACCAGTTCGCTGACACCGGCTGCTTCTGCAAACAGGACGGCGCTGTCGACCACCCATCCGGCACCGCCTATCAGCAGAACCAGTCCGGCTGCAACATAGATCAGATTGAGATACGTCGATCCTTTCTTTTTGGGAATGTCGGCCAGCAGCCCCTCCGCCCGGCTGTTTCTTGCCAGATGCAGCAAATAGATAACCAGGAGTGTAAACAGCAGAAGACACTCTCTGAAATGAAGGAATCCATTCAATGTAAGAATGAACACCAGAACAGTTATGGCAATCATGACAGGAACATCCTGTCTGATCAGCCTGGGATTTACATAAAGCGGGACAATGGCAGCGGAAATGCCAAGAATGAGAAGGATATTTGCAAGATTGCTGCCAACCACATTGCCGAGCAGGATATCCGGCTCGCCGCCGGTCCCCGCCTGGATGGTAACGGCAAGTTCGGGTGCACTGGTACCGAAAGCTACCACTGTCAGTCCGATAACCAGCTTGGATATTCCGAGGGAGTCAGCCAGCCGTGAGGCACCCCGGACAAGTGATTCGGCACCCGCTATCAGGGCCACAAGACCGGCTGTAAACCAGAGGAAGGTTATGGCCACAGGATACCCCGAAAGCTCTGATTCCGATACTTTTTAACCGACATTCTGTTTCCGAATTTCAATAATAATCACAAGTTTGTCACTTTCATCAAACAAATAATCTATTTCAACCAATCACCATTCGCAGTGAACCTCAATCAACAGAATACAGCCGAGGAATTAAAATCAGTGATGCGGCTCCTGCCCTATCCGGTTACCATTGTAACAACCTCTTCCGGTCACAGAAAAAGAGGGGCTACAATAGGATCGTTTACGAGTTTGTCGATGGATCCTCCTTTAATTTCCTTCAATGTAACCAGATCGACCAATATACATGATCTTCTGGAGATGGCCGAACATTTTGTGGTTCATGTACCCGGCAGCGGACAGGAAGATCTTTGCGCCCTTTTTGCCATACCCGACACAAGGGAGGAGGAACAGTTCAGGGAATTGAACTACAGTCAGGAAGCCGGCTTTCCACCGGTCCTTGACAATGTAGTAGCGGAAATTCACTGTAAAATTGTGAACCGGATAGAGGCCGGCGACCATACCATTATCATCGGGGGAATAGAAAAGATACATAAGAACAGGGACGAGCCTGCTATCCTTTATCTTGACGGAGGTTACCGGTCCGTGGCACTGGACAAATAGTTAACCGGCACACCTGTCCGGTCGAGTCTTCTGCCGGCTGTCCGGCGATCAGCGAACCGGTTGCCCGAAGTCTCAGTTTCAGTATTCCCTCGTTGATGGATAAATTCTCTCTATAAATTTGTCCTCGCAGTCTGTCGGATTTAAGAACAGAAAGCGAGCAGGATGAGATTTTGACACAGTGGAACACTACTCGGTTAAAAAATAGACTTCAGACTGAGGTCAGCGACTTGAATGCAGGGATATAACCCTCCCCCAGCCCCTTTATCTCGTCGTTATTATAGCCAAAGAAAGTCAGCCCGTTTGCTTTCGCGGCATCATAATCATTAACAGAATCGCCGACAAGGACCAGGCGTTCGCTGTTGTATTTGTGCATTGCCATGATCTGCCGTACAAGATCTGTTTTTAAAGCGGGGGAACCGTGTATGGAGTCAAAAAACTGATCAATCTGCAGGGAACGGCACAGCTCTCTCAATTCATCCTGGTCAGAACCCGATACGATGTGCATGTTGAATCTGGAATGGTTCGCCTGAATAAATGCCATTGTGTCTTCAATCAGCAGGCCTGGATCCTTCAGAGTGTTCAGCATATAAACTGAAAACTGATCTGCCAGCTTATGCACGTCATCTTCCGTTATCCCTTCTCCCCGGATCTCCTCAAAAAAAAACCTGAACTTCACATACCGGGAGAGGCCGCCGTTTATACGGTGGTAGTCTATCAGCTGTTCTACCTGATCATCAGGATACGGGTTCAATACCCGGCGAAAACCTTCATCCCGGATGGACATTGAATCAAGGATGACCCCGTCAAAATCCCATAAAATGGTTTCAAACGGACTGAACATAAGCAGGTTTTCTTCTGATTTTTATTGCACACTCCATTTGTGAGCTCTTTGCCTGAACACGGGCAAGAAGCCGGGCGGCCGGGATCAGCCCGGTCGCAGACGGTTGTGGCCGAACGTTAATTAAAGCAAAAATCGGAAGGGTTGCCAGATGCAGACATGGGCCAGTAAGCAATGGGAATTCGGACAGACGGCAGTTCGATATCCCGATGTACAGTTGCCGGAGCTGCCGGACACTGGCGGCCAGGCCTGGAATAGATGCAGATTTTCAACCAATATCCTGTGTAACAGATTGTCTGTGACTGCAGATCGTCTATTCGAGTTCACGAATATATTAGAGTTTTATAATTGTATAGTTCGAGATTACGAATTATACTTTTATAAGTGACCGGGGTATTCAGAGCAGAACAAGCATTAACCTGAGACAAATCAGGCTTTTCAGAGTGAATGTGGCGGAAGAAAGGCAGGTCCCGGGATGGGATGAATCCGGTGCCACCAATAGCAATTCTGAAGGAATCAACCAACGCAAAAAAGCCATGCAATCTCTCTTACAATAGTCACTGCCAATCAATGGCTGTTGAATTTGCATGAGTTTTAGTTTGTCCGGGGGGAAATGACATTTTTCTTCGGTCTTTTCATGTTTATGACTGGTGTAAGAACTTTGTCAGCAGGCGGAAAGCTTTCACGATAAAGGCACAGACGGTTAGTGGCACCGGCATAGTACAACTAATATAATATAACTAAATATCATATATTTAAATATATGCTTATAACGTCTAAAATAATAATTTTTACCGCCGCCTTATGCAAATACCTGACGAAGAAGCTGACGATGTGACAATCTATGACATATGGACGGCCACGGACTAAATGATTACCCCAAAACGCCCACCGGCATCGGGCAGTCCAAGGCTTCAGATATTGCCCTCAGAAGTTCCTTTTCATCGATGGTTATTTGCCTGTCAGACGTGATACAGTGAATGGCAGCTGAAAGCACATATTTTTTCACCGGATTTGCAGATGCCGCTATTTCGTCAAGAGCATGATCCAGTTGCTCAAGATCGCAGTCATTTTCCGGCAGCAATGCTATTCCTTCCGGAAGAAGTTGTTCTACAGGTTTCAACCCCGCTTTCCAGGCCGCTTCAGCGTCTTTGCCTGAAGCATAAGACAATCTTGAAATTAATACGGCTATCTCACTGCCGAGGGTTTTCAGGTGATGGTGACGGATTTTAGGGGATTTGTCCTCGGAGAAAATATTGTCCAGCTGCCGGGTGATCATCTTCTCGAGAGCAAATTCAAACAGACTTGTCTTCCCATCTTCCCTGGTAAGCCGCTGTATTGCTTTCCGGAATGTATGGTACTGACCGGAACTCATCTGCCGCAATGAAGGCATTGACAATTCGGCCAGGGGCAAATACCATTCCCTCCGCCCCCCTTCCAGAACTGAAAGAAGGTTTGTTACATGGACAGCTGTTTTTTCACCGGTCAATTCAAAAATCCATTCAGGAAGATTTTTTCTGCCGGTTTCTGAACCTGATATCAGCAGTGCGTAGACCAGGGATTCCGCACCGAAGGGTTCATGTGCTGCCTCCCGCAGGGGGGCTGGGATGGTACGCAGTAATTTTGCTGCACTGTTCATCTGTGGTTCTTCCAGTGTACCTATTGAGGCAAGAATAATTTCCGGGGTGAGGGCGCCATGTGCCCCGCCGGGTATTTTTTGTTCAGAAGCGGCAGTGCTGGCAATCCGGTCTTTTTCAACACGCTTACGTATTCGCTCCTTTTTCCGCTCATTTTCTTTATCATGGGCGGGGTCTATTGCCCGTATGCGATCTTCAAGGGGTGGATGAGTGGCAAAAGCCCGGTCAAGGGCAGAATGATAACTGTTTGCAAAGAAAAGATGGCTCATCTCCATGGCATGACCATCATTAATTTTCCCGCCCTCTTTTTTTCCGCCGATCTTACGCAGGGCACCGGCAAGCCCTTCGGGATTCCGGGTATATTGTACGGCGGCGGCATCAGCCAGGTATTCCCGCTGACGGGATATTGCAGCCTGGATCATGCGCCCGAAAATCATCCCTATGTAACCGATAACAAGCAGTGAAATCCCCAGAATAACAATGGCAATAGCGCCTCCTCCCCCTCCCCGGCCGCGACCGGAGGAGCCGCCGCCTCTCATTCCGCTTATCATACTGCCTCGCATCATGATAAGCCCAATTATATGAAGTAAAAGAATCCCGTTTAGGATGCCGATCAGCCGGATGTTCAGGTTCATGTCGCCGTTGAAAATATGGCTGAATTCATGGGCGATGACCCCCTGCAGTTCATCGCGGTTCAGTTGCAGTAATGCCCCGCGGGTAACACCGATGGCAGCATCACCGGGACCGAATCCTGCGGCAAAGGCATTGATGTTCTCTTCGTGATCCAGCAGATAAATATCCGGGACCGGTAACCCCGAGGCAATGGACATCTCTTCAACGACATTGACAAGCCGTTGTTCCTCCGGGTCACGGGAAGAAATTTCGACTTTGCGGCCGCCCAGCATTTAGGCAACGGCGCTTCCACCCTTTCTCAGCTGAGCCACCCGGAAAAGTGTGCCGGAAATAATGATCATGATAATGGCGGCAGAAACAGTAAGGAACAGGGCGGGATGCCAGATTCGTTCTGTAAGAGAGGCCCCGGGGGGAACATCCGCATGATAACCGAGTACGGCAGCAGCAATGAGATAGACGGTTGCAATGATCAGTACGACTGCGAGCAGGTAAAAAACAACCAGTTTCCAGGTATTGCGCCTGGCCCGGTCTTGCGCTTCAAAGAAATCCATAGAGGCGGCTTTAGGTTGTACAGGTTAATTAATACAGCTATGAACAGTCTTTCAGAAGGAGATGTCGGGAGCCTGTCGTTCTTCAGTCGTTTCTATTTCAAAAAGCTGAGCCGGTGCAAATCCGAATGAGCCGGCCAGAAGGATATTCGGAAACTTTTCCCGGGCGATATTGTAATTCATTACCGCATCATTAAACGACTGGCGGGCGAATGAGATCTTGTTCTCTGTGGAAGAGAGCTCTTCGGTGAGCTGCATCATGTTCTGATTGGCTTTCAGGTCGGGATAACTTTCAGACAGGGCAAACATCCGGCCGAGTGCCCCTGTCAAACCCTGTTCGGCACCCATCAGCTGCTGCATCGCCTCCGGATCGTCAGGCTGCCCGGCAACTTTTTCCTCAACCTGCTGGGCCTGGTTGCGGGCCTGGATAACGGCTTCAAGCGTTTCACGCTCATGAGACATGTAACCCTTGGCAGTCTCAACCAGGTTGGGAATCAGGTCGTAACGGCGTTTTAATTGTACATCAATCTGTGCAAAAGCATTTTTAAAGCGGTTTCGCAGGGAAACCAGCCGGTTATAGATGGATACAAGAAAAAAGACAAACCCAAGTATCAGGGCGATAACGATGATCAGTGTTGTCATGTCAATATTGTCTGATTAGTAAGTATGGTCATTTAATTGCAGGCCTGATCCTCAGTACCAGTCAGCATAAGTAGAAATATCATAAAGATTACTGCAGAAAAACACACGGCATGGACAGAGACTAACAGAATGAATATACGTCATGTGTCCACAGTCGCAAAAGCCCCGCAGTTATTCCGGAGAATCAGATTGTTTGTATTCCTCAATCGCATCTGCAAGGTCTCCCTTTTTTTCGTAAAATCTTTCCCATTTTTCCTTCGGATCCGGCGTGGTTAGCAGGGAGACTGTAACCAGTGCCAAAACGGATGCGCCTGCTGCCGGCAGAACGATGTGGCTGGTGGCGATCCACGGTTCAGGCAGAATTGCATTTACAACGGTAATGATAATCGTAACGGACATCCCGGTTGCAATCGAGGCCACTCCCCCTGCAGTCGTTACCCTCTTCCAGAGAAAAGCGGCCAGCAGAGCAGGGGTAAGGCCGGCGCCAACCATCGTGTAAGCGGTAAAAGCCATATCCAGAATATAGGTGAATTGTGTTAACAGCAGATACGCCATTATTCCCAATCCCAGAACACAGAAACGCTGTATCAGTACAATCTTTTTTTCAGAGGCATCCGGATTAATAAAGCGCTGGTATATATCCCGGGTCAGGTTCGTGGACGGGGCAAGGAGAAAACTGTTTCCGGTAGAGGTTATAATTGCCACGGCGGCGCATATCAAAAGTAATCCGCCTGCCAGCGGGATTCCGATTTCACCGCTGTATCTTGCCGCATGTAAAATGACCCGCTCACTCTCCTCTGCGGCCAGGTGCAGCGTACTTGTCTCCGGAAGCAAATTGAAGTGACTGAAAGCGAGAACAGCCAGTGACGCAATGGCGGTTTCAACAACAATGGTTCCCGTTACCCACCAGACTACGGCGGTCTTTGCCGATTTTTCATTCTTAGCCGAGAAAAATTTCTGATACATGTTGGACTCCCCCAGCAGCAGTAAAAAGGTCGGAAAAAAAACTCCCATCGCCCATAGCATATTATGATCTCCAAACACAGTCAGAAAATCAGGATCAAGGCGGAGAAGAATGTACTCTGTTCCGCCCAGATGGGAAAAGACAAGAGGGACGGCAAACACCACTGCCACCGTTATAACGGCTCCGTTGATGATATCAACAGTCACAATCGAGAGCATACCCGCAAATGCGGTAAACAGAATAATGAATCCCGCTGTAAGCAGTACACCCTGCCATTCGGGAATACCGGCTACCAGATCGAGCACAAATCCGCCACCCCGGAACTGGTAACCCACAATCGTAGTATAGGCTATGACAATGACAATAGTCCCCAGGATCCGGGCCCATTTGTTATAACGCAGTTCCAGGATATCGGGCACCGTGAACTGGGCAATCCGGCGAACCCGTGCCGCCAGGAAAAAAACAATGACGATTCCCACCCATGCTCCGGCTGCCATCCAGAGTTCGGACAAGCCTACCCGGGCGGCAAGGCCGGCACCTGCCAGCAGGCTTCCCGATCCTATCCAGGTACAGAGAAGAGTTCCCACCAGCTGATAGGTGGGAACAGTTCTGCCGGCCACCATAAAATCTTCCTGACTTTTGACGGCAAAACTTTTGTATACGGAGATACTCATCAGGATAGCGAGGTATCCTGCTACAACCCAGAAAAATATCACAGCGACTCCCTGTTTTTTGTCCGGCAGTGTGACGTGCTGAAGGGAAATAAAATAGACAAGGGGGTACTCCGATCCAAGAAGTCACTGCTTTTTCTACAGGAGAAACCGGATATTTCCTATATAAAGTATCGACAGTTTTACATAATTTGACTGGCCGCCCTGCTCAATGAATCCATTCGTCAGATGAATAAAACAAATCGAAACCTTCTGTTCCTGCTGATTCTGGCGGGTGCATGTTCTGTTCAGGATGCCGTAACGGAATCAGAAGAGGTCGCGGTAGACCGGAAGGAAATTCTGGGGGATGTGAAATATCTGGCGTCGGATGGGCTGGAGGGGCGTGCGCCGGGCACGGACGGTAGCCGCCTGGCACAGGACTATATTGAGGAGCGATTTGAATCCCTGGGTTTGAAGAGATTCGGAAACAGCTTTCGCCAGGTGTTTGACCTGAACGGCAGTGAGAGCGGAGATGCTGTTAACCTGGTCGGGTATATCGAGGGAACCGTCAATACAGATCAGTACGTGGCCGTGACGGCCCATTATGATCATCTGGGCAGGACGAACGGGCAGGTATTTAACGGGGCCGATGACAATGCTTCCGGTACAGGAGGATTATTGGCCGCTGCAAAGTGGTTCAGGGAATCCCCGCCTGAAAACAGTATACTTTTTATCGCTTTCGATGCGGAAGAAGCCGGTCTGCTGGGATCTTTCCATTTTGTCAATAATCCGCCGGTTCCGCTGGATCAGATTATACTGAATGTGAATATGGATATGATCAGCACCAATTTTGACAGGGAACTCTATGCGGCCGGCACCTACCATTATGATTACCTGAAACCACTGGTGAAACAATCCGCGGCCGATTCACCCATAGATATTCTCTTCGGCCATGATTCTCCCGATCTTCCCCCCGGTGAGGACTGGACGATGCTTTCGGATCATGCTCCGTTTCACCGGCGGGGTATTCCTTTTATATATTTTGGTGTGGAGAATCATGCCCATTACCACAAAACGAGTGATACGTTTGAGACGATTAACCCTGATTTTTATATAGATGCAGTGACAGTCATTATCCGGTTTGTCAGGGACATCGATGCCAGTCTTGATGATGTGCGGAAGGAATCGGGTCGGTAAGTGGTGAAGGCTGTTTTCATTCGGGAACCTTCATTCCTTCAAATGATTTATCAGAAAGGTACTGAATAAGCAATCCGTTTTCCACGGCTTCATTTTTAATGATTCATAAACCTTTCGATATTAACAACCGTATATACTGCCGCCTGCAGTAACTCGGGTCATGTCAACTCGAGACAATGTTTAGTCAATAGTCATATCCAACAGCATCTGCTGATGCAACAAAGTTCAGGTCCTGTGAATAAAGTCAGTCAAAAGCCTTCAATAGCCGCTATCGCGACACCCGTTGGTGAGGGTGGTATTGCCGTCATTCGTGTTTCGGGAGATAAGGCAATCGAGAAAGTGGAATCCTGTTTCAGGGGGAAGAAGTTGTCTGAACAGATCTCCCACACCGCCCACTTCGGCAGGATAATCAGAAAAAACGGGGGTATAGTAGATGATGTGCTGGCCACCGTGTTTCACAGTCCGAAATCCTATACCGGGGAAGATACAGTGGAAGTGTCTTGCCACGGGGGAGTGCTTGTGACCCAGGCTGTTCTTGAGACGATTCTTCAGGAAGGGATCCGGCCGGCTGAGCCCGGGGAATTCACCCAGCGGGCATTTCTGAACGGCAAGCTGGAGCTGAGCCAGGCGGAGGCTGTCGCCGATTTGATCCATGCCAAAAGCATCAAGGCAGTTGATGCTGCTCATCAGCAGCTGGAAGGCAGGCTTGGTGACTATATTCAACAGTTTCGAAGACAGATTATTGACTCGACTGCTATGGTGGAGCTTGAGCTGGACTTTATTGAGGAAGATGTGGAGTTTGCTGACAAGGAACAGCTGGAGCGACTTCTGAGGGATCTGGATGACGGGATCGGAAAGTTGCTGGATACCTACGAAACCGGCCGTCTTGTAAAGGATGGGGTAAAAACGGTGTTTATCGGCCGGCCGAATGCAGGCAAATCCACCCTCCTGAATACACTGGTTGGGAAAGACCGGGCCATCGTCACCGAGATTGCCGGAACCACCCGGGATACCATAGATGCCGACTGGAGCTATGGCGGTCTGCTCTTCACATTGACCGACACCGCGGGGCTTCGCGAGGCAAAAGACAGAATAGAGGCTGAGGGTGTGAAACGTTCCCGAACGGCTTTGGATCAGGCTGATCTGGTGATCTGCCTGAAAGATCTCTCACAGCCTCTGGATCGTGGAGAACGTAAAGAAATAGCGGCGTTTCAGAAAAGAGCGGGTGTGACACCGTTTTTGCTGGTCGGCACGAAACTGGATGTTGCCGAACCATCAGGGGAAGAGCGTATCTCTTTCGATCTGAAGATATCCGCCCTGGAGGATAAAAACATTGATTCACTGAAAAAACTGATGAAACAGAGGGCCCTTGAAAATAAAGACTACGACACATCCAGTCTCCTGGTCACGTCATCCCGTCACCGTGACGCCCTGCAAAAAGCCCGGCGGCATGTGCGAAGCGCCATTGACGGCCTCGCCCAGGGGCTGACCGGAGAGTTTCTTTCTATCGACCTCCGGGCCGCTTTAAAAGAAATGGGTACGGTTACAGGGGAAATTACAACGGAAGATCTTCTGGATTCCATTTTTTCCCGTTTCTGCATCGGTAAGTGAAGTGGTTTCCCCGCAGGGATAAAGCGCGGACAGGCGAACTCAGTAAAATCCAATCTGGTTAAGTTAAGACAGAGAGATCAGGGACGTAATATCTCCCTGATTAATTTTTCAAGATTAAAAACAGATCTATGAATTTCAGACAATTCAGTCTCATCCTGCTTTTCTTTTTTCTTATGACTTTTCCCGGCTGTTCATTGATAGAAGGCGTGTTCAGACTGGGAATCTGGTTTACAATCCTCGGCTTTCTGTTGATCATCACCTTGCTTGTTCTTATTCTGAGGTCAGTCAGTTACAAGCCGTCCGGCCGTTCGCGCATCAGTCAGAAGTAAATCAGTTTCAGATCGTCCTGGTAAGAACTTCTCTGAGCGTTTGTACAGGGCACGATAGTATGGCCGAATGGATATGCCGGGTTCCGCCGTATACGTCTTTCAGCTCTTCCCCGTTCATTTCACGGAATCCCTGTCTTTGCCGCTTGCGGGGATCGGTTTCTGATTTTCCCGCCGGGGATTCATTGCAAAATCCCATCACGATTTTTCCTTTTTTTGAATAAAAATAACTTCTTTTTTTTCTGCAGTAGCCGATCGGGCAATCCAACTCCTCTTTTATTTCATCGAGCAGCCGATACAGCCATCGTTCTGAAATATTGAGCTTATCGGCTAATTCTCCGGGAGTTCCGGTGCTCTTTCTCCTGATTAACGCATCAAGCCTGCGGACGCGGATTATATAACCACTTAACGACATTCTGATCTCCTGAAGAGTCTGTACTTTTGTTTTTCCCGTTTCAGATTTCGAACCGGGTATGGATCACCCGACCCTGATTCTGATATTGGCCTGCATTGCGACCCCGGCCAGACAGTGAACCAAAACAGCAGTTAAGGATAAAGAACAGCAGTTAAAATATGGTTACTCTCTGACCGGGACTGCTTCGCTGTCCCTTCCTTACGATCTGATGTTTCTGCAATCCTTGCATTCCCGCAGCCAAACATTTCCCGGGAATTCCGTTCCAATCCATCAGCCTTCAGTTCATCAGGCAGTGTCCCTGCCGGAAAACCAGGGATGGATTCGGAGTGCAAAAAGGCTGGCAATGAATGTGGTTACTATGCCTGCAATCAGAACCTGTTCAATCGGGGTCCGGATATCCAGAAACCATCCGATCATGAAAGGGCTCAGGGACGTACTGAAAACCATAAATGAAGAAAACAGGCTGCGGACTGTTCCGATCATCGACGTGCCGTAAAGCTCGGCCCAGAGTGCGGATCTGATGTTGCCTCCTGTACCCATGGTTATCCCCAGAAGGGACATATATATAAATGCAGACCAGTGCGAATAGAACAGGAGCGGTATGGAAAAGCCGATAGTCATCGGAATCAGGAAGAACGGGAAAAGTGCCCTGGCGGAAAAACGATCTATGGCCGGTCCTATAATGACCGATCCGATTATTCGGAAAACGGCAAAAAAGATAAAAGCCGTTGCGATCAGACCGGCGCTCCAGCCAAGTTCAGAGGCAATGCTCACCTGGTACAGAAAAAGTCCGGTAATCCAGAAAGGGGGCATCAGGAGTCCCGGGATCAGATAATAGATCCGGTTATCACTGAAAATCCGTGAATAATTTTCACTGGGGCTTTCAAGAGTATCTGATGCATCAGCGGGGTTTTCTTTTCCGGAACGATCCCTTCCGATCAGCAGGTAAACGAGGGGAAAAAGAATGATGAAAATACAGAGAGCTATTATTCCCCAGGCCGTTCTCCAATGAACAATAGCCAGCAGACTTGCAATGATGACCGGCAGGACGGCTTCACCCAGGGGATATCCGAGACTGGATATGCTTAGAGCTTTTCCCCGCTGTCCGTCATAAAAACGGGCCATGGTCGTCTGGGCCGTATGGCCGCTTAATCCCTGACCGGCCAGGCGAAGAAGAATAATCCCGATAAACAGCATGGTGCTGTGCCAGGAAACCATGACGAGCAGACTGGCAGTCATTAAACCCGCGGCAACACATAAACTGTACCAGCGCAGTGGTATCCTGTCAATCCACTGACCGAGCCACGGAATGGCTGCTGCGCTGGCAAGAGTTGCGACAGAGTACATGGTTCCGAACCCCGCATTTGACAACACGAAAGCTTCAAGGAAAAAGGGGACAAACAGCGAGATGAGAAAGGTCTGGCCGAAGCTGGAAAAGAAAGTCAGAGAGATACCGAAGGACAGCAGTTTGCGTTCCTGCAGAACAAATGTAAGATAACTCATGGAATAGCTGGTCTGGCCTCTCAGGTAACGTGCTTGAACATCGGAATTTTAAAACACTGAATTCATCCTGGGGCGGATCAAATCCTGTGACAGATCCAAAGATACGACATATACTCGTGAGCAGTTAAATGGTTATTTAAATCTGAACTATAGACAACATCTATTGAAATCAGCCTGTATTTCAATACAGATGCTCAGACATCCCAAAGACTGAAACAGTTTTTATTTATGTAAAAAAAAGAAAAACAGGCTGATATCTTTTACAGGATTCCGGAATTCTGTTATAAAATTATTCTGTTGTGATCTTGTAATTATAGCAATCATTACTCATTCAGGACCGACCGCCTAACCTGCTGTGAATCACGGTAAACCCCTGCTCCGCAAACGAATACTGGAATAGATCCTTTGGTTTATCCCCTTTCTCTTCATGTCATAGAAACATTCCGGACTGTTTTTCAGTTATATTTCAAAAGCAGGCAATTTAATGACTGGTACAAGCAGGGTAGTTTGAATGGCTGAGTAGTGAAAAGAAAAAATCAAAAGAAGATCAAAAACATAAGGGATGATCCCAGGAGATAGTCCGTCGATTTTGTTGTTAGGCACCGAAAACCCAGTCGCTCTGTCAGTGATCAGGGCTCTCGGTTCAGCAATGCCCGAAACACCTATCCACGCTCTCTCCCGTAGTGGCGCTCAGCCGAAAATAGCCCGGTTTTCAAGATATGTTCATTCTCACGAATGCCTCCGGGCGACAACAAAAGAAGGAATATTTCAGGAACTCCTCAACAGAATAAAAGATAAGAAGGCACCGGTTCTGCTGCCGGTGGATGAGGATTTTGTACGGATTCTGTCTTCCCTGAAGGAGAGACTTGAAGAGCATACCTTTCTCCCGCCGATGCCTTGTCCTGATCTCCTGGATTCACTGGTCTACAAAAATAAACTGGATGAGCTGCTGGACTCCAATCATTTTCCCTGTGCTGTCACTTACCCGCTGAGCAGGATCGAACAGTCGGGATTGAATGACAGTTTTTACCCGTGTCTGCTTAAACCTGTAAGAGGTTGTTCAGGCCAGGGTATCGTTAAAGTAACGGAGCGTAAGCTGCTTGCCGCTCATATCCGGAATATCAATGTAGATGACTATATCCTGCAGGAATTCATCCCGGGGTTAAACATTGACTGCAGTCTGCTCGCTGTCGACGGTGAAATAAAAGCTTTCACCATACAGAAAGGACTTGCCAATACAGGATTTGTATTTCCAACAGAAATCAGGTTCGAATTCAACAAAGCTGTTTTTTCTTCTGTGCAGCGTCTGATCAGGATTACCGGCTACAGCGGCCTGGCCCATCTTGATTTTCGCCTGGATGAAAGGGACGGGAAACCCAAACTGATAGATTTCAATGCCCGGTTCTGGCATTCCCTTCTGGGATCAAAAATGGCTGGAGTTGACTTTGCCCTGCTGTACTGTTTTGCAGCTATGGGAATTCCGTTTGACAGGCCCCGGTTCAATGAAAATACATATCTGATGGGCAGGAGTTCAATACGTCATCATGTTCTGAACGCATTCAGAACATCCGGACCGGAAAAGCGGCTTATAGCTACTGATTTCTGGGACAGGCTCAAAGATCCCCTGCCGGAAATTATGAAAGGTTTGGAATAAATCGGCTGATACCTTATTCCGGCAGGCTATATGATTCTCCCATGCCAGACGACACGGCCTATTATCGCAAAAGCCGGCTGGTCCGGCTGGATCTCAAAATGTTTATAACGGCTGTTGTCATTCATCAGGAGTAATTTTCTGCCGGGATATTCATGGATACGTTTGCACAAGAGGCTGTCATCCATTCGTACGAGATAAATTCTCCCGGCAAAAGGACGTGCCGCTTTTTTTTCTACAAGGATAAAATCACGGTCGTTGATTGTCGGCTGCATGGTGTCTCCGGCAGCCCTGGTTAAGAAAAGTTCTGAGGGGGCCGTTTCCAGCTCCTTATAGATAAACGTGCTGGGCAGCGAAATCTGAATATGTTCATCTGTGGTTTCCGGCTGGTTACCCTCGAAGGTATCCGGTCGTATGGATTTGAAATAAGGCACTTCGGGTTCGGTGACAAGATCGTTCTTCCTGGAGCGTATCCTGAGATCATTTTTCCATTTCGGTTCCTCTCCATAAAAAAGCCAGTTCATGTTTATATCACCGGCGTTTTCGAGGATCCGGTCAAATTTCATGGAAGAATTCTTTCTCCAGGTGGCAACTGTCGAAGCGTTAACCGTTAAAAACCGGGCTAATTCAGCATCAGAATCTATATTATAGGCATCTCTCAGACGGTCTAATATCAGATTCGGATTTCCGATTTTTCGGGTTGACATATTCGTAATTACGAATTATAATGATTGTGAATACAGCTCTGAAATCCGGTCAACATTAAACCGGAGTTTAGCGCAACCGGTAGTCCACTTTATACAGTCCACATTCTTATAGCCGACAAGGGTATGCCGGCAGGAAAGCGACTTTGCCTAATGATGAGCAGGGCTGATGAACAAGAGCACGTTGAGAGAACCGAAACTATATTATAGAAAACCAGAAATAGTACAGAAACGGCGGTTCACAACAGGCTGACAGCCTGCACCATACAGGTATAGCATATCGGGACATCAACCAGAATGCTCTACCAGCAATCGCCAAAGGCCGCCAGTGTACAAACACCAATGTTACTGGCGGCCTTCTCTATTTTAAGGGGAACGGGGCATGGAAGCAATTATAAATTAAAAACGGTCAGAGACAGGCCGGCGGTTAAATATATATGAAGGCCGTGTATTAAATTCCCGGAAAAACAGGTCTCATCCTGTATGATTATAACCCGCTGCATCCACACTTCTTTACTTATTAGAAAAATCTTTTCATCTTGCCCATAAGTAACATTGAATATTAAATTCCGTCTGAATGGATTCCAACGTTTTAAACCTGCAAGAAAGAAAATGTAAAGCGTGCTCACCCGATACACCTCCTCTGGAAGGGGAAGAGCTTCGACAGTATCATAACCGCCTGGAAGAGGGATGGGATCTGAGTGGTGAACATCATCTGGAAAGGGTGTTTAAATTTAAAAACTTTCGACAGGCCCTGGATTTTACTGTCAAAGTAGGTGAGATGTCTGAAGAAGAGGGGCATCATCCTGATATCGTTTTAAAGTGGGGAGAAGTCAAAGTAATTATTTATACTCATGCGATTGAGGCATTAAGCGAGAGTGATTTCATATGGGCAGCAAAAGCAGACGGTCTTTATGCAGAGAGTCGGGATTAGCGGTAATACCAGCTTCTGTTTCAGTTCTTTTACAGCAGCAAAAGTCTAAAAAAAATCCGGTTTACGGAGAATCTACAATAACTAACCAAAGGAGAACCGTATGAAAAGAACAGCACGTGCAGTCTGGAAGGGATCGGGCACAGAGGGATCCGGTAATCTGACTACTCAGAGTGGTGCATTCGAAAACCAGCCGTACTCGACAAAGATGAGATTTGAAAACGAGGACGGAAAACAGGGGACGAACCCTGAGGAGATGATTGCTGCAGCTCATGCAGGATGCTTTACAATGGCATTGGGTGTAGCCCTTGAAGGGGCCGGTTTCACTGCTGAAACACTCGATACAAATGCCGAACTGACCCTTTCCAAAGTAAACGGCGGCTGGGAAATTAAAACGATCGCACTGGAGCTGAAAGCCTCTGTCCCGGACATCTCGGAAGATGAATTCAGTGAAATCGCAAAAGGAGCCAAAGATGGCTGTCCCGTTTCAAAGCTGCTGAATTGTGAAATCACGCTGGATTACACATTACTGTGAAATAATCGGCAGAAACAGTCGGCGGGGTCTGAATTCGTTGCCCGCCGTTTATTTAAGTCATAAACAGCAGAGGCAATACAAACAAGGAATGAAACAGGGTTTCCGGGTTTCTTCAGGCCCTCCGGATCGTTTCTTTATCGCCGGGCTCTGTATTCCTGATGGCCCGGATTCGTTCCACAACGGGTGGATGGGAATAGTTCAGGAATACATAGAACGGGTGTGGAGTGAGATTTGAAAGGTTATCTCTGGACAATTTTTTTAATACACTGATCATCGCCTCGGGTTCGTCAATTGTTTTGGCCGCAAATTCATCGGCCTCAAACTCATACTTTCTTGACAAAATTTGCATAAAGGTGGAAAGCACCAATTGCACCGGCGTATAGAGAAGCCCGAAAAAAACCAGCCCCGTATAAACACTCATTTGCTCCATATAAAAGGCTTCAAACAGACCGGGCAGTTGAAGGAAAATAGACAGCAAGGCAAACATGATGCCTGTTTGAAGAATGCTGATACTCGTATTCTTGTAGATATGCTTCTTTTTATAATGTCCAATTTCGTGTGCAAGAACAGCCACCAGTTCATCTGTTGAATGCTTGTCGATCAGAGTATCAAACAGGGCTATCCGCTTGTTTTCGCCGAATCCGGTAAAAAATGCATTTGATTTTGTAGAACGTCTCGAACCGTCCATGACATAAACTCCTTTGAGGGGGAAATGCACTTCAGCCGCATAGTCCCGAATTTTTTGCCTGAGCTCGCCATCCGAGAGAGGTTCAAACTTGTTGAAAACAGGCATGATCCATGTAGGGGCAATGAACTGGATAAACAGGGTATATACGGTTACCACCAGCCAGGCCCAGAGCCACGCCCACATTCCCCCGAATTCAAAAAATGCAATAATTCCCGCCAGAAGCGGGGCTCCCAGTATAATGGAGAGGGCCAGACTTTTGAATATATCGGTTATGAAAATCTTCGGCGTTGTTTTGTTAAATCCGAATCGTTCCTCAATAACAAAGGTGGAATAAATACTGAACGGAAGGGAAAGGATCAGTTTGAAAAAAACCAGTGCGCCGATATAAAAGAGACCGGTTTCAATCACCCCGTATTCCAGACCGGAAACCAGCCGGTCCAGCCAGTTGAAGCCTCCTGCAAACCAGAATATCAGTAAAATCAGCAGATCAAACATACTGGTAAGAATGCCAAAGCGGGTTCTGGTACGAGTGTACTGCTGGGACCTGGTGTACGTTTGCTCATCGATTACATCCCCGAATTCTTCAGGCAATGAATCGTCAAGAGATTTGAGATTGAGCACATCTGCAGTCAGATTCAGAATAAAATCCAGTACAAGTGCAAAAAGAATGATTACAGCAAAAATATTCATGGATCGGGTTTAAACGGGTGAATTGTCTTTTCCTGATTGGCCGAATCATTCAATGAAGATTTATATATCATCAGTTAAAATGATACTATATAATGAATCTAATTACCACCTGTTTATACGGATGCCGGCACTTCCGGACATTTTTCGCAGGATTTGTGAAATGGCCGGAAAGATTTATCCGTTGATCCATTATCACCGGACTTGCTACGGAACCGGCTACCGGATTTGTGACGGCGGAAAGTCCGGCAGATCTGTATTGCCGGTGGATACCATGAGGAGAAATTAGAGAATATGTTTAACATTGACCCTGAAAACCCATTCAAAGGTCCGCATCAAAACCAGGAGCCGGCAATTGCCGGAGCTGACCTTTCGGAGGCGGAAGCTGCCCTGGTCCTCGTTCATGGCCGCGGGGCCTCCGCACAGAGTATTCTGATGCTGGCTGAAGAACTGAAAGAACCGACTCTCCATTACATCGCTCCCCAGGCATACCGGTTTACCTGGTATCCTCACTCCTTTCTGGTGCCTTTGGAGCAGAATCAGCCCGGATTGAATTCAGCACTGCAGGCCATATACGACAGAGTCGCGGATTTAAAAGGGAAGGGCTTTGAATACAACAGGATTCTACTTGCAGGATTTTCCCAGGGAGCCTGCCTGGTGCTGGAGTTCGCTGCACGTCATCCGGCCCGCTACGGGGGAGTTATAGGCCTTAGCGGCGGTCTGATCGGAGACTCTGTTGCGGAAGGAAATTATTCCGGTTCACTTGAGGGCACTCCCGTATTTTTGGGATGCAGTGACATTGATCCACACATACCTGTGGACAGGGTGCACAAGACCGGAGACGTTTTTAAACATCTTGGAGCGGAGTTAACAAAAAAAATATATCCCGGCATGGCCCATACGGTTAGCAGAGATGAGCTGGAGAATATGAAGCAAATAATCCGTTCCGTGACACGCGGGTAATGCCGGTGCTGTCTTCAGTCGCGAGAAAACGGATTTAAACAGCGGCTCAGCATCAGGATCCGTGTCAGGCTGGTTTTACGGCTGATCTCCCAAGAGCTCAAAAATTTACTTTCATTCGTTCAATGAACCCATTTACTCAGTGATTAAAGCATGCAGACACTACAGGAAACAATACGGGAAGTGATTTATGCCATTGTACCCATAACGGTTCTGGTTCTGATACTGCAGTTTACCGTCATCTGGCTGCCCGCAGCTTCACTGATCCAGTTCCTGATCGGTGTCCTGTTTGTTTCTGCGGGGTTATGTTTCTTTCTGGTAGGGGTTCACATCGGCCTTTTACCCGTTGGGGAGATGATCGGCTCGTCGCTGCCGCGTACGGGGAAAATGTGGATGATTATTCTGTTCAGTTTTATACTCGGCGCGGCTGTAACCATTGCCGAGCCCGATGTGCATGTACTTTCTGAATATGTTGACCAGGTATCCCGGGGAGAAATCGGAAAATGGCAGCTGATCCTCCCGGTGGCACTGGGACTGGGGGTCTTCGTCGCTCTTTCCATGGTCCGGATCATTTTTCAAATTTCTATAAAATGGATTTTGTTCGCGGGTTACTCCCTGATCCTCATTGTCGCTTTTTCATCGGTGGTCCCCAATGAGTTTATTCCAATTTCCTTCGATGCGGGTGGTGTGACCACAGGTCCGATGGCCGTACCTTTTATACTGGCTTTCGGCGTGGGTATCGCTTCGGTTCTGAGAGGGGGTGACGACGAAACAGCTGGAGGATTCGGTCTGGTTGCGCTGGCTTCCATGGGTCCCATTTTAGCCGTATTGTTTCTGGGAATCGCATTTGCATAAGAAAATTAAATGAATATACGTGTTTTTTATGGCTTTGGGGATGTTCTCGCAGAGGTTGCACTTGCGCTGATACCTCTGGTGCTGTTTTTCCTGTTCTTTCAATTTTATATGTTGAAGCTTCCCTGGAAGCGTGTAAGCGATATCATGATAGGTATCGTCTTGACATTCGCAGGACTGGCCCTTTTTCTTCAGGGTGTGCATGTGGGATTTTTACCGGTCGGCAGAGAAATTGGAGATATCGCCGGCGGCTGGGAGCATAAGTGGATCCTCATCCCGACAGGGTTTTTGCTGGGTTTTGTAGCGACATTTGCGGAACCGGCTGTAAAGATACTGAACCATGAGGTTGATAAGGTTTCGGGCGGGTATATACCCAAAAAATTGATGTTATATACCTTATCAACGGGAGTGGCAATCTCAATCGCAGTGGCAATGGCACGAATTATCTACGGAATTCCTCTCTGGTATTTTATTGCTCCGGGATATGTGCTCGCACTGGTAATCACGTTATTTTCCACGGAAACCTTTACGGCCATAGCATTTGACGCGGGGGGCGTCGCCACCGGACCCATGACAGTGACATTTATACTTGCAATAGCCCTCGGGTTTTCCGAATCACTGGAAGGGCGGGACCCTTTGGTTGATGGATTTGGAATGATTGCACTTGTGGCACTGGCTCCTATTTTGACAGTGTTAAGTCTCGGTTTACTTTACAGGATTAAGGAATCCCGTGCAAATGATTAAAAAAATAGATGAACGATATAAGCTGATCGTATTTATAGTGGGGAAAGGCCGCTCACGAGAGGTTCTCCGTGCCTGTAAAAAAGCGGGTGCTGAAGGCGGTACGGTCCTTCGCGGGACCGGTACCGGAATTCACAACACGGGTTCATTCCTGGGAATTAAATTCGAACCCGAAAAAGATGTGATTTTATGCCTGTCAACAGACAAATTTGTGGATAAGCTGTTGGACCGTGTGACAGCTGCTGCAGGGCTGGATGAACCCGGAAGGGGGATCGCGTTTGTATTGGACAGCCCCAGCGTCACAGGTATTTCACACTTGTTGAAGCGTGATTTTGAACAGTGATTAATAAATAACCCGTTTATGAAACAGGCAACTCAATTCAATCTGATTGTAAGTATAGTCAACAAGGGACGAAGCGGTTTGGTTCTTGATTCTTCTCTTAAAGCGGGTGCTGAAGGCGGTACGGTCCTTCGCGGCCGCGGCTCCGGTATTCATGAAAAAGCGAAACTTTTTTCATTTGCGATCGAACCGGAAAAAGAAATTGTCCTCACCCTGGTGCCGGAAATCCTGACAGAGAAAATACTGGAGGCAATTGTAAAATCCGCCGAACTGAATGAGCCGGGGAAAGGAATCGCATTTGTGCTTGATATAGAAAAAACTGCGGGAATCAATCATCCGATTGAGCTGGATCCGGGAGACATGGATAAATAATCAATACATCCCCGGTTATTGTAGGGCATAGTTCCCGGGTTACTGTATGGCATAGTACTGTTCATAGATATAGTCCCAAAAGCCGGCCAGATCGGAGCCGCTGTTATGCGGGTTTTTTGATTTGGTGGATTTCATCGCATCTTTGCATGCCTTTTCCTTGGCATCATAAAAGGCCTTAAGCTGATGCTTGGTAGGATTTTCAATCATCTCTTCAAACTTTTTTTTCGTCATATCTTAATCATGTGAGATGTGTGATAATTTTCTGCAACCATCTATTAAAACATGACTTCAACTTAAATCATTCAGACTGAAAGGTCTATACGTTTTTATCCCGAAAATGTGCTTATATCCAGGATGTTTGTCGAGCCGGTCCCGTCCCGGTGCAATCCCATTGCATACAACCCCGGTCCAGACTCCTGGCATACAGGTGTAAACCCGGCCCGGCGCAGAAAAAGACCGTTTATAACAGCTCCTGAATCTATTCACCGGCGAAGTCATCCCTTTTGAGTTTAGAGGTCAATTTGCTTACCTTTTTACAGCTTTTTGTTGCCCCCGCAGTCTGTAGGACTTAGGAACAGAAAGCGAGCAGGATGAGATTTTGGCACAGTGGAACACGACTTTTGAGGTTCGTAGCGGTGTTACGGAACGAGAAAGCGGGATTCCAATGTGTAAAAAGATCGCATGCGCAGCTCTGTAGAGTAAGTCCGACAGACTGCCGAAACAGAATTTCTCTGCAAGGGACAATCTTATTCACGCTTATAATTTAACTGCCACGTTTATTTCACTCTTCTATGGATCTATTTGACAAGCTGGTGAAACGGCCGGGACCTCTTGGGGAATTCACCACGGATGGATACGGGTATTATACATTTCCCAAACTTGAAGGCCCAATTGGCCCTGAAATGAATTTCAACGGCAGAAATGTGGTTGTCTGGAGTGTCAATGACTATTTGGGTATAGCCAGTAATCCGCATATACGCAAGGTGGATGTGGATGCTGCCGTCAGGTACGGATACAGTTCTCCCATGGGGGCGCGTCTGATGACAGGAAATTCCAGAGAGCATGAAGCACTTGAGGAAGAATTGGCGGAATTTGAGCATAAACCCGACGCACTTCTTCTGAATTACGGTTATCAGGGGATAATGAGCATTATTCATGCACTCGTTGATCGTAATGATTACCTGATATATGATGAGTTGAGTCATGCCTGCATTGTGGACGGAAAGCAACTTGCGATGGCAGAAAAATCCGTTTACAAACACAATGATATGGTAAGCCTGGAAAAACAGCTGGAGCGGGCTGTAAGGAATAAAAAACCCGGTTCTTCCATACTGGTGGTCACCGAAGGAGTGTTCGGAATGACCGGTGATATTGGAAAATTAAATGAGATTATAGCACTCAAGGAAAAGTATCCGTTCAGGCTTCTGGTGGATGACGCCCATGGATTCGGGACGCTCGGGACTGACGGTTCTGGTTCTGGGACACAGCTGGGATGTCATGACGGTATCGATATTTATTTTGGCACCTTTGCAAAGGCTGTTGCTCTTATTGGAGCCTTTGTGGCTACAGAGAAGCGGGTAGTGGAATTTTTAAGGGCCAATGTGCGGAGCCAGATTTTTGCCAAATCCCTGCCGATGCCCATTGTTGTATCTGCCAGGGAGCGAATCAAACTGATCAGAGAGAACCCCCAGTGGAGGGATCAGCTTTGGTCCAACGCCACGAAACTGAGAAAAGGATTGCGGGAGATCGGCTATAACGTATTGCCCTCGGAAAGCCCCGTCACCCCCGTACTCACCAAAGGGAGTACGGAACTCTGCACAAAAATCATGCGGATCATGCGCGAAGAGTATGGAGTATTTGTAAGCGGGGTTTCCTATCCTGTTGTTCCGCGGGGGGTCGTTTTGCTGCGCCTTATTCCCACTGCATCCCACACTGACGAACATATCCAAAAAACACTGGATGCATTCAGGGCCATCAAGAACATTGCCCTTCCCGTAGAAGAGAAAATGACAGCCTGAACCAGCATATTCGCTGGTGTTCTACAGCAATCCGGGTACGAATAGCCGGGAATAAGATTTTCGGGCCTCCGGGCGCAAAAAAAGGCCCGGCGGACAAATGAGCTCCTCACGTGAAAAGTTTTTTGAAAAACCCGATTATTCCCGCTTCTTCCTCTTTTTCCTTTTGGCCGCTGCGCCCACGGCTCAGCTTGTCGTAACTTGGCCGGGGCAGGCCCGCCGTCCCTCTCTTCGGGCTGTGGGAATTACCGGGGGAATCCGCTTTTCCTCTTTTTTGCTTCTGGTCGGCTTTGCCCGGTTGTTTCCGGCTGCCCCGTTTCGTTTCGCTACTGCCCTTCTTCTCTTTTTTGGTTTTTACACTTTCGGGAAGGGGGATTTCTTCCGGTGCATAGCCAAGCTTCTCAATAATTCCCCTGATATCACTCCGGTCCTGCTTGGACACCAGCGAGAGGATCCTCGTAGCTTTTCCCTCGCCGATAAGTTCAGCCCGTAATTTATATTCACCGACATCTTCGGGAACATCATAGTTAATCACCTGTGTCACCTGGATGATCGGGAGCAGTGCTGCGGAAATTTCTCCCGCAATCAGGTGCTGTACACTTCCATTGTTGAATCGTTCAAAACGTTCATTGAATACCTCCTTGTCCAGTCCGTCATGAAGACTGACGGCACGCCGGCCGCTTTTCCGAAAAACCCGGTACAGGCGGTCCGCCGTCCGGCGGGAGGCGGTAAAGATGAGTACGGTGTCTGTCGGTGTCTGCTCAAGATGTGCCATCAGGGTTGAAATTTTCATCCTGGGGGGCACCTTTATATAATACTGGGTCAGATCCTTCGGAATGGAAATGCTGTTTTTATTCGTGTCCCCGTTTTCTGCCACTGTACGCCGGGGCTCATCAAAACCTATGCGCTGCGGTTCATTCAGGAGAGAGCCAATTCTGTCCATATCCGGGCTTCCCTCTTCTGTCAGGGTTATCATACGATGACACTTGCTGATAATCCGCTTACTGATCACATCCACAGAATCCCAGTCAGTGAATTCATTTGCCCGGTCAAGAATCAGAAATGCTGTTTCCCTGAATACCACACGGTTCTCTTCCATTAATTCTGCCAGACGTGCGGGGGTAGCTACTATAACTACCGGGCCTGCGGAAAGTACGGATTTTTGCTCCGGCTTACGGCCATCTTCCCCAATGGAAGCACTTTCAATCCCCGCATGGTAACCTGCTGCCCAAATCCACTTGTCAAGCTCTGCCGCCCGCTCGGATTTTTGTGTTAAAATGATGGCTTTTGTCCCCTGCCGCCGGTCCTGCCTTGCAATCTGATCCAACACTGTTACCAGGTAACCCGTCTCCGGCCGAGTCTCTTCAGAGGCTTTAACAAGAATATCGCCTTCCTCTTTCATCGTGTTGATAATCTTTTTTTGCAGAGGTGACGGGCTTTCAATTTTCACATCCTTCAATCCTTTTAAAATGTCTGAACTGATCCTAAGTTGACTAAACGACAATGTTCTTCACCTCTTTGTCTTAAATTCAGTATTTCAATTAACAAACGTATCTTACAGATAACGTATACATAACATCAAATATAGTAAAAAACTTCTTTGGCCGAGGAGGCTTTTTATGTGACCTGATGTCTGTCGCACTTCCTCTGCGTGGGGAGATAACGGGCCGGCAAGCTGTAATCTTGCAAAAGGGTTTAACGGTTTGGTTGTCAGGGGAGAGGGCATCAAACGAAGCCGCTTTTTTTTTGGTTCAAGACATAGCCGACAATGTAAACATCTTCTTCTGTCTGATGGCAACCGGGGTATAATGAAACAGGTCGGGCGGACGGAGCAAGGTCAGGGATGTCATGTGAAATAATAAACTGGTTTGACATATGAGCAACCGTATAGCACTTTTTGCCTCAGGGGAAGAGGTTGAGAAATTTACAGGCTTTCAGCTTGACCATGCATCATTTTTTCAACCGCGCTACAATATAGCCCCTGATCAGCTTGTTGATGTGATCTGTGAATCGAATAATGAAATAATTATGGCAAGGGCCCGGTGGGGCATTCCGGATGAGAGTACGGACCTGGTCCGGCCGGTTGTGGATATTGATGAAGCCCTCACCGGTTTGGGAAAAGAGACTTTCGCCCGCTGCATAGTTCCTGTCAGCGGGTATTATAAATGGAAAAGAAATGGCAGAAGATCCGAATATCCCTTCTTTATCCGAATGCTTGATGAGCCGGTAATGGCTCTTGCGGCTGTAATAACGGGCAGCCCGGGTGCAGGCGGGAACCTGGAAAGGTGTGCCATCATCCAGTCCGGATCGAATGCACTTGTACAACCGCTGGATCCTGAAATGCCTCTTCAGTTAAATAAAAAGCTGGCATCATTATGGCTGGACCCGAAGAATGATCCCGAAACCGTGACAGAGGAAGCCCGGAAACTTTTTCTTATGACGGATATGACGGTTTTGCGTGTCAGCAAGAGGGTCAATGACCTGTCGGAAAATTCACCGGAACTCATACAGCCCCTTCCGAAGTAGATCCTATATATCCGGCCCGCTACCGGTCCTGTTTTCTTTTCCCCCTTCAACCGGCCTTTGATAGATACGGACTGTCTGGTATGCGAAAGCAAGGTCCCCTTCTTCTTTAAACCGGTCCAGAATTTCTTCCCACAATATCATATCCATCCGCCTTCTCTGACGCGGATCGGTCAGGTGGCGGAGCGTCAGCATTACGCCGTTTTCCCTGATCTCGGAGTAGACGATAGGTGTGAGATAATTATAGCGGATGAGATAGGACCTGGAGGCTTTTTTTATTTGAAGCCCCGCATCCTTCACAAACTCTTCCAGGTGATCATCTGCAATCTCCTCCAGAATCCTTTTCGCTTTTTTCCAGTTGCTTTCAAAGGTGACCGGCACCTCCAGCTCATTCCAGATAAAATCGAAGTCACTCGTGTAATTGGCAATGGATTCACTAAAGACACGATGGTTCGGAATATGAATCACTCTCCCGGTACTCTGGTCGGCATGGACCCAGTTGCCGATTTCCAGAAGTGTGAACTTGTACGGCCGGATATCAATGACATCCCCGCGGCTTTCCCCGATCTGTATCCGGTCTCCCACATTAAAGGGTTTTCGCCAGATCAGGAACAGCCAGCCGGCCATGTCTACAAGCGGATCTCTCAGCGCGATGGCTATACCTGCAGAGAGCAGCCCGAGAAAGGTGGCCAGCGAGCCCACCCCTTCAAACCATATGCGGCCCACCATGAGAAAACCGGCAAAGCTTAACGTGTAGGCCAGGTTTTTTCGCCATTTGTATCGGATGAGCGGGTCCTGGATACGCCTGTTGACAATTCTGAGGATAACCAGCCGTGCAATTACGAGGACCAGAATAACGGCAGCTGATTCAAGAATACCGGTGTAGTAATGAGGCATGTTTTCCAGCCACTGCTGCCAGCGGTGCCCTAAGTCCTCTATTTGTTCTGTTGCCTGGGTAGTCAAAGTGTCTGGTTGGGATCAATATTTGTCCGTTCACGACGTTTTTCGGTAAACGGATGTTTTACGTTATAAGGCTTTTATTAAACTTTAAATTTGGATATCATTAACGTCTTAAACTAAAACCGGAGAAATCCGGAGACATTACCAATAAGATAACATGCTGTACGGAATTATCATCTCCATTATTGTCGTCATCAGTATTCTGCTCATCGTGGTTGTTTTGCTTCAGCCGGGTCAAAAAGAAGGGCTTTCCGGAGGACTTGCAGCGGGCATGATGGGAAGTTCAGGTATGGGAGCCAGAAGAACGGCAGATCTGCTTTCGACCACCACGTCTGTGTTGGCAGGAGCTTTTCTGCTGTTGAGCCTGCTTGCCAATTTTGCAATTGACGCCGGAGGTACCCCCGGAAGTGCTGTTCAGCAACGTTCTCTGGACGCTCCACCGCAGACACAGACGGATTTCAGTACCCCGTCAGAAACAGATGCCCCGATTCCGCAGCCGTCAGAGGATTCTGAACCCGACGAAAATTAAATTTTTTAGCCGGCGGAGCCGGGGAATGAAAATCCCCAGAGCATCAGCTTCATGCAAAAGATGCTTCCGCCGCTTTTCAAAAATTCAGCAGTGCTGAATTCGTGCACATCGAAGCCGTGACTCCGGAACTTTTCATTCAGGTCCGTACACCCTTTTTTTAAAACCCTTTCAGCAGGTTATTCCACTCGGTTGCCGTCTGTTTTGTGACGGTTTATGCCCGAAGGAAAAGGTTTTAACTTTAACAAACACCCGGACCAAAAAATTTGTTGTGGCAGGCATCCGCCGGCTGATTTTGCTGCCCTGCAGAGATTGCTCCGGCGGGTCAGAAGGATTGCAAGGCGGATCAGAGAGTTCTTTACAGAAAGAAGAGTGACTTACTATGGACATACCAGATGCTTCTTAAACCGGAAATATTAAACCAGATAGCGCCGCTGGAGCTGAAAGCCCGTACCATTGTAGAGGGGTTTATTTCCGGGCTGCACCGGAGCCCCTACCACGGTTTTAGTGTGGAGTTCGCCGAACACCGGCCGTACAATCCGGGGGATGATTTCAAACATATCGACTGGAAGGCCTACGGCAAAACAGAGAGGTTCTATGTAAAGCAGTATGAAGAGGAGACAAATCTGCGGGCATATGTCGTGCTGGATGTGAGCAGCTCTATGTATTTCAGGCATTTTGCCGACTGGAGCAAGCTGCGCTATGCCATTCATTATATCGCCTCTTTGATGTATATGATGAATCGTCAGCGTGATGCCTGTGGGCTGATTACATTCGACAGTGAAATCCGTCGCCGGTTCCCCCCGAAATCATCTTACAGTCATTTGAGGCTGTTGTTCACAGAGATGGAGAAAATACTGGAAAATGAAAAGGAAGAGTCGGGGAAACAGAGGAAATCGGCTTCCGCTTCGGCTCTTCATGAACTTGCAGAGAAACTGAAACAGCGAAGCCTGGTTGTGATCGTCAGTGACCTGTTCGAAAATGTATCTGATCATGAGGCCCTGATATCTGCGCTGAAACACCTCCGTCATTGCAGGCACGAGGTCCTTCTGCTAAATACCCTGGAACACAAAAGCGAACGTGAACTGGATTTTTCCGAAGGCAGTTTTACATTTGAGGATATGGAAACCGGAACGGAACTGGAGGTGATTCCCGCACAGATCCGGGAAAACTACCGGGAAAAAGTCAGGGAATTTACCTATAAATTCAAGCTGGCCTGCAGTGAAGCCAAAATAGATTTTGAAGAAATCGATACCCGGAGCCCGTTTGACCTGGCCCTCCTGGCCTATCTGAATAAAAGAAAACGGCTTGGTTAGGGCAGTCGATCCCAGGCTGAATGCAGAGAAGGAGCCCGTTAAAGCCGTATTACGTCACCCTTACCCTTTTTAAGATCGTATCGAGCAGGTTCGGAAAGAACCGTTTGAAATACACTGCAGCAACTTCCCGGCCACCGATATAGATTTCCCTTTTTTTCCGGGCGAGCCGGGGCATCAGTTTTCTGGTGAATTTTTCCGGCGTCATCCCCTGCATCTGTCCCGTCCCCAGTTTGCTCAGGAGGGTTCCGTCGGCCAGCAGTGCATTATAGGTAACATTGGTCTTCACAAATCCCGGACAGACGATGGTTACATCGATATTATGAACAGCCGTCTCCTGGCGGAGACAGTCAAACCATCCGTGAAGGGCATGTTTTGAAGCTGCATAGGCAGATCGCAGCCGTGTGCCGAATTTTCCAATGACACTACTCATAACCACAATGTGCCCCGATTTTTTCTCGATCATGTATGGAAGCACCTGCTTTGTCAGGTTGACGGTGCCAAAAAAATTCACTTCCATGATCTGGCGTATCACATCGGTTTGCGTTTCGTGGGCGAGTCCTCTCTGGCTGATTCCGCCATTGTTAAGCAGCAGATCAATGCGGCCATAGAGGCCGACGGCCTTATCTGCAATGGTTGAATGTGAGTCTGTATCTGTGAGATCAAGGGGCAGTATATGAATGCCTGAGGTATCTCCCCTGCAGTTATCCCTGACCCTGTTCAGCTCTCCGGCCCGGCGGGATGACAGGATGAGATGTGCTCCCTGTTCATGGAATGCATAGACCAGGGCCTCTCCAATCCCGGAAGAGGCGCCTGTAATCCAGACAACTTGATCTTTATATGACATACTCAATCATGGTTTCGCAAGAAATTAATTACCGTAAAATATAGTTTTTGGAAATCAATAGTCAGTCAGTGTTGCGTCTGCATCCGAACTCTTAGCCATATCGTAAGACCCTGCCGGAATCCGGAGGTGCTGAATCCCGTAAAGTCTTTTATATTCTGTCTTCCGGAGACTGTCAGGAAATGGAAACCAGATCAATTTATCGTGATTCCCAAACATACCATACTGCTTGTTGAAGACGAACCGGAACCGGCTGAAATGATGGCAAATTTCCTGAAAATGAACAACTATGATGTTCTGGTTGCCCACGATGGGAGCACGGCTCTTGAAATTATAGAAAAACAGGCCAGCAATATTCATCTGGCCATCCTGGATATCATGGTTCCGGATGTTGACGGCCGGGAAATCTGCCGGAGAATAAGAAGCCATCCTGTGATTCGAGATATTCCGGTGATCTTTTTGACGGCCAGGGATCAGGAAAAAGATGAGATAGAGGGACTTGAGCTCGGTGCCGATGACTACATTTCAAAACCCGCCAGCCTGGGACTGGTTAAAGCCCGTATCGATTCGCTGCTCAGAAGACAAAATCCACAGACCAGCAACTGGATCCAATATGGAGACATCTATCTGGATATGGAGGGAAAAGAACTTTATCACAATAAAGAACGGATAGAGCTTACGTCAACCGAATACACGATCGTTGAGCTTTTTTTCAAAAATCCGAAACGAGTGTACAGCAGACAGGAGATTCTTGAGCGGATTTCGGATGATGAGCGATATGTCTTTGACCGGACAGTCGATGTTCATATAAAGAACCTGCGGCTCAAGATGGGTGAGGCTGCGGGGATTATAAAAACCTATCGCGGGCTGGGCTACGGCCTGAACAGAGAAACCGGATTTGCATGAGTATCCGATCCAAACTGGCATGGACATTCATAATACTGCTGATCTTCGGCATCACTGCAATCAGTAGCTATTCCATTCTGTTCATCAGAAACTACCTGCTCGAAGAGGGTGAATACCAAATTGAAAGTGATGCCCGGTGGCTGACCGTCACGATTCAGAATCTGCCCGCCGGCGACCGCTTTGAAACACACCTGAATGAAGCTGCAGTAATTTCCGGATATCAGATTGCCGTGTATGATGACCGTGGGTCTCTGTTTGCCGCCGTTCCATTCGACGCACCGACGGAGCCGCCTCCTCATCTGGATCGATCTGTACGGCAGGAGCTGGAGAATCCCGGCAATGTGACCATTCATCACCATTCCGAATCGGACTACCTGCTGGCATTCATCCGGGTCGGAGGGGAAGAAACACCGGTTCGCTATCTCCAGGTAAGCCAGCGGAAGGATGAGATATATGCACCCATCCGGACGATCCGGTGGATTATCTACACAGGAATGTTTATTTCAATCGGACTGGTTCTCATCGTCAGTATCTGGTTTGCACGGTATATGTCACGGCCTATCGTTCAGCTTGAGGAAACAGCGAGAGCCATAGCGGAGGGGGATGTGGAAAAAACACTTCACCTGAACAGGAAGGATGAGTTCGGAACGCTGGCAGAGTCTCTGAACCGCATGGCCTCCCGCCTTCAGAAAGATAACAGGGAGCTGAAACGTATCTATGAAAAGCAGGGGCAGTTTTTTGCCGATATTACACATGAGCTTCGCAATCCTCTTCACACCATTGCGGGGGCGCTGGAAATGCTTCAGATGGAGGATCTGCCGGCCGGCCAGCGAACACATTATCTGTCCATCGCCGGAAAGCAGACAGAACGGATTCACAGGTTGTTTAAAGATCTGGTAACCCTCCAGAGGTATGATTCGGATATCCATTTCATCGAAAAGAAAAATTTCAACCTGGCTGGAACTCTGGTGCAGGTGTATGAACTGTATTATCCGGCCGCCATGGAGAAAGGCATTAACATGGAGATAGAGACGGAATCAGCCAGCGTTCATGCAGATCCCAATAAGGTGGAGCAGGTCATTGAGAATCTTGTCTCCAACGCTATAAAATACACCAACAGGGGGGAGATTGTAATTTCCTGCCGCAAAACGGGGGATCACGCCAGGATTGAAGTAGCGGATACGGGCATCGGCATTTCAAGTCAACATCTGGACCGCCTTTTTGATCGTTTTTACAGGACCGACAAGGCAAGATCCAGGGACAAGGGGGGAACCGGGCTTGGCCTGTCAGTGGTTAAAAGCATCCTTGACGCCCATGACACGGAAATACGCATAGAAAGTCGTGTGGGTGAAGGAACACGCTTCGCTTTTACACTTCCTCTGGCAGAAGATGATCGCTCCTGACCAGAAATACAAAGAGGTTTCCCGCTATAATACCGCCTGCAGAGGGAGCGAGAATATAGGCGGGCAGATACAGATAGGATCCGCCGAGGCTGAAAGAATCCACGAAAGTGACGGCAAGAGAGACTGCCGGATTGAACACGCCACCGGTGACGGGCTGGCCGACCATCAGGATTCCGGCATAAGAGAGACCGATTGCCAGGCCGTATACCTGATTATTACGGAAGTTGCGCGTCAGAAAAAGCATCAGATACACCATGCAGAGGAGAAAAGCGAAAAGCAGTTCAACAGTTATGTACTGGAACGGGGACGCTGCAGAAGAAGGGGCTGTCTGGAAAACCGTTCCCGTCATAAAGTATATCAACAGGCATCCCGTGAAGGCTCCTGCAACCTGGCTCACCAGATAGGTCCAAAGGGTCCCCGGCTGCAGCCGCCCGGCGGCCGCTC
>JBBDRV010000141.1:0-1017 GCA_040905285.1 Balneolaceae bacterium
GATGGACCACTTCTTCAGCAATTCGGGTCAGAATTGCGGGGGATTGACGCAGGATCGTGTATGGTTGAAGGATGGTCTTAGGTCTTAGATGTCTCCGTCCAGTGGAATACCGGCCGGTGAGTAGTAGCAGGGGTTATGCATCTGGGGTTATGCATCAGGTGTATATTAATAGAAGCCCAGGGTATGGAAAACATGCCTCAGACTTTCCGGGACGAAAAGAATCATATAAAGAATACCCCATACGGCTCCCGCAATATGGGCTTCATGATTCACTTTTCCGCGCCTTCCCTTGCTTTCATAGATGCTGTAAGCTAAATAGAGGATGGCGAAGAGCCAGGCCGATATCGGTATGGGCAGCAGAAGCAGGATCAGTTTCTCGTTCGGAAACAGAAAAATAAATGCGAACAGGACACTGCCCACGGCACCCGACGCTCCAAGAGTTGCATATGCCGGATCATTGCTGAATTTTACCAGCGTGGGAACGGAGGACACAAGCAGCCCGGTCAGATAGAGAAAGCTGAAATGGAGTGATCCAATGGATTTTTCCAGTTCAGTGCCGAAAAACAGCAATACAAACATATTGACGAACAGGTGTGCGGGGCTGGCGTGCAGAAATCCCGATGAAATCAGCTCATACCAGTTCTTCTCCCTCATTACCCGATAAGGCCGAAGTATGCCCGTTTCAAACAGATTCCGGTTCAGATAGAGTGCTGAAAGAGATATTACAGCAGTAATTCCAATAATAAAAAATGTAATGGTCATATCAGTCAGTTCGGGAAGTCAAGATAGAGAATGAAAACAAATAAAAAGAAAGGTATCTTGTGTTTGTCGGAATGGATGCTTTCGGCTGGACCCTTTGTCAGGGTTATGAATTCAGCATGACATGTTTTTCAGACATGATAACGGTCCGTCACAGGTATCTGTTACGGGATTTTTTTGCCGGTGTAGCTCAGGGGTAGAGCAACGCTCTCGTAAAGCGTAGGCCAGCGGTTCAAATCCGCTCACCGGCTCCATATT
>JBBDRV010000142.1:0-5722 GCA_040905285.1 Balneolaceae bacterium
CCTCAAAAGTCGTGTTCCACTGTGCCAAAATCTCATCCTGCTCGCTTTCTGTTCCTAAGTCCGACAGACTGCTTGGGGTCCGGAAAGATGTACATCCGGAATTAAAGCCTGAATCGACAACGAGTTATCCCAACGTAATGAAAAGGGAAAATTTGACAGAATTGTATAATGAGCATAAAAAGGCGGAGCTCTGTCCGTCACCCATTCTGGTGGCGGATTTTTTCAATAATCTGCTTGGATTCCTTTTTCCGGAATTCAGTACGCACCGATTCGACGGATTCGACGAGTTTGAATCGTTTTACGGGAAACTCGGGGATGATCTTTTTGATATCCTTTCCAAAAGAATGGATCATGACCCACGGAGGGACCGGGTTTTTGCACCTGAATTTCTTGAAAATCTCCCTTCGATAAAAAAGGAACTGAGATTGGATGTGGAGGCGATGTACAGGGGAGATCCGGCGGCGCGCAGTCTTGTGGAGGTTGTAAGGGCATACCCCGGATTTTATGCCATTGCCTCTTACCGTATCGCCCACTTTCTGCATGAGAACAACCTTGGGCTGATCGCCAGAATGATTACGGAAAATGCACATAGCCGGACTGGAATCGATATCCACCCCGGGGCCCGGATCGGAAGGTCTTTTTGTATCGATCACGGCACAGGGATTGTAATCGGGGAGACGACGGAAATAGGAAATCATGTAAAGGTTTATCAGGGGGTTACTCTCGGGGCGCTCAGTGTAAAGAAAGAGGATGCAGCAAAAAAACGGCATCCCACCATCAGGGATCATGTGGTTATCTATGCGGGCGCGTCCATATTGGGTGGTGAAACTGTGGTCGGGCACCACAGCATCGTTGGCGGGAATGTCTGGCTGACCCAAAGCGTGCCTCCGTATTCAAAGGTGTACTACAAAGCCGAGTTTATCAATGAGATAGATGGAAAGGGCAAAAGCGTTTATTAGGTCATTTTTTGTTCAGACAGGATTTGTCAGACAGGATTTGTCAGACAGGATTTGTCAGGCAGGATTTGTCAGGCAGGACCCGCACCGGCCGGCAGAGTTTTTTTAGATCACCAATGCTTTCAGATGTAACTTGCAGAACAGCATGACTATCGGATAAATCTGACTCCCATGACTCCCATGACTATTGAAGATTTAATAGGTAATACACCCATCGTGGAACTGCAGCATATCCTGCCGGGAAAAAAGGTGCAGCTCTTTTGCAAACTGGAAGGGCAAAATCCCGGCGGCAGTGTTAAAGACAGGCCCGCTTTGGGAATGGTTTCAGGTGCGCTTGAACGCGGTGAGATCAAACGGGGTGATAATCTCATTGAGCCTACAAGCGGCAATACGGGCATTGCACTGGCTATGATAGCCCGCATGAAAGGGCTGCGCATGACCCTCGTAATGCCGGAAGATTCTACCAGGGAACGAATCCAGACGATGAAGGCATACGGGGCAGAGGTGATTCTCACGTCTGCTGAAGGCGCCATCGAATATTCCCGTACCCGCGCACGTGAAATGGCGGACAGCGGTGACTATCTGATGCTCGACCAGTTTGCCAATCCGGACAACTACCGGATTCATTACCGAACCACAGGTCCTGAGATATGGAAAGATACAGGGGGGAAAATTACCCATTTTGTTTCGTCCATGGGAACCACCGGTACGATCATGGGAGTCTCCAGGTATCTGAAGGAACAGAACCCGGCGGTACAGATAGTTGGCACACAGCCGACCGAAGGATCGAGCATACCGGGTATCAGGCGATGGTCACCCGAATTCCTTCCCAGGATATACGAGGCTGAGAGGGTGGACAGAATTATTGACGTAAGTGAGCGGGAGGCAACGGAAATGACACGAAAATTGTCCGTGGAAGAGGGTATTTTCGCGGGGATGAGCAGTGGCGGAGCTCTTGCGGCGGCAGTCAGGCTGGCCCGGGAACTGGAGCACGGCCTGATTGTATGCGTGGTCTGTGACAGGGGGGACCGTTATCTGAGCTCCCCTCTGTTTGAGACGTGAGGAGACTCTCCCTTTATTGTTGCGGGACAATTCGGGACAACTATTGACAGGGGGGCGATTGGAATTGGTTGCAGGTAATGACCGTGGAAAGGGTAATAGTAGCGCAACAATGATTGTTCCGTTACCTTTCAGCCTCATGAACAATTCCGCCAAATACATTGCTGACCGAATCCGGCTGATGATTATAACCAAACAGTTTCAGGTAGGGGAGCTGTTGCCGTCAACCCGGGGTCTGGGGCAGCAGCTGGAGGCCAGCTTTCATACGGTCCGTAAAGCGTATCATATTCTTGCCGCCGAAGGGCTGATCGAAAGTGAGCGGGGGCGCGGGTTTCTGGTGACGCGGCAGAACACGACCCTGGACAAGTCGGAGCGCCTTGAAACAGGGGCCGCCAAACTGAGACTTCTGCTGGAAGAACTAATGGGCTACGGGCTGGATGAAAAAGAAATTGAATCCCTGTTTGAAGAGCAGATAAACTTTATGGAGTGGCCCGACCGGATCCAGGCTTGTGCGTCAGTCGGTGAAACCGAAGAGCTGGGAACCATGCTTGCAGAGGCGATCAGGGAACAGGTGGGGGTTAAAAGCCTTGTGCTGCAGTCCGACCGGTACGGTGAAGTGGTTAATTACGATGCGCTCTTTGTCCCGATTCACCTTTTCAGCAGTTATCGAAAGCTGACCGATACCCACCGCATTCTTCCCGTTATCTACACGTTCGATCCGGATATCCTTCTCTCGATTATTGACCGGGCTGTCATTGAAACGATCGGTCTGGTCACCTCAGATGATAAGACCATTCCCAAGATGATCAATGACCTGAAGTCGTCCATCAAATATGAAGGATCCTTTGTGGCCGGCGCCACATATGGAAAATCCCTTCCCCTTTTTGTCCGCTCAACAGATCTGATTTTGTATACGCCGGCCAGCGCCAAACTGGTGGAACAGATAATCCCTGCCAGACGCCGGTTGAAACTTCAATATATTATCTCTGAAAAGAGTGCGGAGACCATCCGGGCCGAATTATGGGACCAGTAGCAAAAACGGGGCGACCGGCAGAAAACCGAACCAGTAAACGGGGGAATCAGCAGCAAAAAGAGGAGCCGCATTTATTAACTTGTGTCGCATTTGCCGTTTCCTGATTCCGTGTACTTAAGATTTTAAACCAATGAAGATTTTTGCACCGTATTTATGAGCCAGATATCTCAACCCGGTATTCCGAAATTGCTGGAGCAGGCCGTATTTTCACTGAAAGAAGAAATTGCAACCGTTCGCGAGCGGCCATCGTCGGATGTTCTATTTAACGGAATTCTTCAGGCCCCGGCAGCTGCTGTTGCAGACAAATGGGACTACAAATTTGAAACTCATCAGCCGGCGATTCGTTTTGCCGAGGAAATACGGGCTGTCAACGGGAATGGGGAGTGGATGCTTACCCCTGTTTCGTGGGCGAAAAACGAGATTGTTCTGCGGTTTCCCGAAAAGCTCGGTGATACGCTGGACGAAATTCAGGTGGAGTGGGAGAATGATTTTGTACTGCAGCGCACCCTGAAAGAACTGGAAAGGCTGCAAACGGCGGATGATCATGTCCTGGACCGTATCCGCCTGTTGTTTGAGCCTGAATCCGAAAATATTCCCTCATCTGCAGGTCTCCTCGATGACGGCCTCCGTAACGAGGCACAGCAAGCGGCAATAAGCAAATCCATGCGGCGGCGCACTGTATATATATGGGGACCGCCCGGAACAGGTAAAACAGCAACCCTTGGTTTTGTCATTGCCAACTACCTGAAAGAGGGTAAACGGGTTCTGTTTGCCTCCAATACCAACCGCGCTGTGGATGTCGGATTACTGAGTGCGATACAGGCCCTGGACGAAATTGGCTTCGACATCGACAAGCAAAAGCTGACCCGCTTCGGAGAGGCGGCACTGGATGAAAAACGGGTAACCGATCTGATGTTTACAAAACAGATGGAAGAAATGTCCGAAAAGCGGCGGAGTGAGGCTGCCACGCTGGCAGCGCTGCTGGACCGGCTTAAGGAAGTGGGTACGTCAATAGAAAAGAGGCTGACTGACGGCAAACAGCCGACGGAAGAACAGAACATGGAGATGGAGCTGATCGACAGGAAGATTCGGGAAGAGGGGGGACGGGAATTTCTGGAGGAGAGGATGGAAGAGTTGTCAACTGTCAATGAACGGGCGGAACTGACAGGAAAACAGCTTGTTGCAACCACCCTGGCCAAAGTCTGTACGTCGGATCTTTTCGGAAATGTTGATTTTGATGCCGTAGTTATTGATGAAGGATCGATGGCCGGTCTTCCCTATCTGATGGTTACGGCATCCAGGGCGAAATGGCACCGGGTTATCGTCGGGGATCCGATGCAGCTTCCGCCGATCGCACTGACGGAAAAAAAGGAGGCCAGGGAATTTCTGGAAAAGGATATTTTCACATCCGTTTCAGGGGCTGATACTACGGAAAGTCTGTTTGCCTGGCACGACAGCCAGCCGGGTTTCACCTGTTTTTTCGATATTCAGTATCGTCTGGAGCCGGCGCTTGCGGATGTCATCAGCAAGGTTTTTTATGACGGGCGTCTCAGAAGCGGCAGAGAGAAGGGTGACGGTGGGGATATCCATGCAGACAACCGGTCCTACCATCTGATAGATACGTCCCGGTACAGACCCGTACTGACACAAAAATCGGGGGAACGCGGATTCCAGCCGGTAAACACAGTTCATCAGGAGGTTCTGGAGCGACTGATCGGCAATATGCTGGGAAAAGGCATTCCACCCGGGGACATCGGTGTTATGGTGCCTTTCCGCAGTCCCGTTTATGATCTTCGGAATCGTCTGTATGAAGCCTCCATGCACGGTGTGGAAGTGGGGACGATTCACACCTTCCAGGGAAGGGAAAAGCCGTATATTATTTTTGATACGGTCATGAGCGGTGAAACCCGGAATGGGTCGATACGGCATTATTCTGTCCGGCCTCTCGACGAGAGTAAAAACGGCCTCAGTGTTCCCCGCCTTCTCAACGTTGCCTTTTCCCGCAGCCGGAAAGAACTTATGATTCTGGCCGATATGCGCCATATCCATACCGTCTACGGCAACAAGTTTCTTGGAAAACTTTTAAACCGCATGAAATCCTGAAGAGTCTGCCGGCCGGCCTTTACGTGCTGCCGAACCCTGCTTTTGAGGTGCTATTGAACTCCTCCTGATCGTCTTGTAACGGGTCATGCGACGGGTTAGCCGTTTCGCTGTTCGTCAAATTCCCCTTTTTGATACCTTTCACTCAGCCTCGTTTCATCCAGCCGCTTCCAGCCGGAAAGACGTGCGGGGTTCAGGGCGGCAAGAGTCATTTCCCGTTTGCCGAGGGCTCCGGGTGCGCGTGCTACAGACCATCCGGCTGCCGCCATGGCAGCACGGGCTTTTGATGCCGCTCCGTATGTACTGAGGAGGACATCGGTATCAGAGACAGAAGCTAACTTCCGGAAAACATCGGGGGTCCAGAGTTCCGGATTGACATCAGGGGAAAACGGGTCAAAAAATATCGAATGAAAGCGGTCTCCCGTGTCGGGTACCTGTTCAAACAGGCCGACAAACAGTTCCAGCGTTATATTTGGATGGATCCGGATTTCATTGAATCCCGGCTTCAGGTCCTGGAAAATCCGGCCCTGCAGATCAGGTTCCAGTCCCAGTTTTCCGGGATAATTAAGCGGCA
>JBBDRV010000143.1:0-5713 GCA_040905285.1 Balneolaceae bacterium
GAAATCCCACCGACCTCAATCCGGACAATATCGCCTCCCTCAACGTGCTGAAAGGTCCCAATGCTGCAGCCCTTTACGGAAGTGCCGCACAGAACGGTGCCATCGTGATTGAGACGCAAAGAGGCCAGGCCGGAGTCGTAAACGTGAGTTTAAGCAATACGTTCCAGCTCCAGCAGCCGGTTCATTACATGGATTTTCAGAATGAGTATGCACAGGGGAACGGCGGGGTCTATCAGTCAAGTGCGGAAGCCGCCTGGGGACCCCGGATGGAAGGCCAGCTGGTTGACCACTGGTCACTGGATCCGGACGATGCCGGTGCCCAATATGCACTGGAACCACAGGGTGACAATACCAGAAATGACGTGTTCCAGACAGGCTACAGCAATGCCTCCAATATCAATGCGAGCGTGGGTACGGAAACCTCAACCACGGTATTCAACTATACCTATACGGACGCGGAGGGTATTATGCCGGGCAACGAGCTTCAGAGACACAATGTGTCCGTAAGGCTGACCAACCAGCTTACCGACAGACTCTCTCTGGACAGCAAGCTGGATTACATGCAGCAGGGAATAGATAACCAGCTGTCCCAGGGTGAATCCAACTTCAACCCGATGCGGCAGATCTACACCACCCCTCCGAACATCCGTTCAGAGCATCTGCAGAATTATGATTTTATCGATGATACTGGATTGAGACGTCACAACTGGTGGAATCCCCAGACAACCACCGGCGCGAATCCGTACTGGATGTTGCATCGCAACCTTAGTGAAGACTCACGGGACCGGGTGATGGCAATGACCTCACTGACATTCGATGTCACCGAGCAGGTGGCCGTTATGGGCCGTGTCTCCTACGACGGTGAAAGCCGTACATCCAATACAAGGATATACAACGATACCTTTACACGGGCCGAGCAGGGTTCATTCGAAGTAGGAAGAAGCGAAAGCTCACTGCTGAACGCGGACGCCCTGGTTTCCTATTCGGAAGACCTGACGGAAGACTGGCTGGTCAGCGCCAATCTGGGTGCCAGCCTCGAAAGAGAGGAAGGCGGTTCGCTGAGTTCAGATACAGGTGGAGCGCTTCTGGTGCCCAACTTCTTTGCACTCTCCAACACCTCCCTTCCCAGCACCGGATTCAACCCCGGAGCCGAAGTGGAAACACAGTCTGTTTATGCCTTCGGTCAGCTTGGCTGGCGGGATGCCGTCTACCTGGATATTACGGGCCGTAATGACTGGAGCTCTACTCTTCCGGCAGAAAACCGGTCCTACTTCTATCCGTCCGTCGGACTGTCTGTGATCCTGTCCGACCTGATTCCGGAATTCCCCGACCTGTTTACGTTTGCCAGGCTGCGGGCTTCTTTTGCAAAGGTTGGAAATAGTGCTCCTCCGTTTATGTCTTCACGAAGTGCAGACTTCAGCGCAGGTGGCGGGCACGGCTTTCTGCGGATGGGCGCTACACTTCCCAATCCCGATCTTCGCCCGGAAGAAACCGAATCCTATGAATTAGGGCTGGATCTCCGGTTTATGGAAGGCCGGCTGGGTCTGGATATAACGGCTTATCAGACCAATACATTCAACCAGTTATTTACGATAGATTTACCACCAGGATCAGGAGCTGCACGCTATTTTACCAATGGTGGCGATGTTGAAAACAAGGGTATTGAAATGCTGCTGACCACCACCCCGGTGCAGACACTCAGTTTTAACTGGGATTTCGACGTCCAGTTCTCCACGAACCGGAATATGGTCAAAGAAATAGATGATCTGCGCCCGCGGGTTCGTGTTGGCGGTGATTCCTACATGCGGGATTTTATTGTTGAGCAGGGCAGGCCCTATGGAGAGATGTACTCCAGGGGTTTCCTCAGGGATGATGACGGCAATGTCCTGGTAACAGCTGACGGGGTGCCGCGAGTCACAGGAGCAGGTGCCCTGAGGGTTGGTAACTTTACTCCGGACTGGCAGGGAGGTATCACTAATGAATTTTCGTACAGGAATTTCTCAGCCAGTTTCCTGATTGAGCACCGTCAGGGAGGAGAGATGATATCCATGACCAATGCCATTCTTGCGGGAAATGGCCTCTGGGCACCGACAGCTGAAGGCCGGGAAGGTGGACTTGTATTCGGTGATAATTTTTTCGCTGACGAAACGGCTGTTGATCCGGATGGAAATGTCAATACCTCCGAAATTGATGCGGAAACCTTCTGGAGTCAGGTGGGCGGCCGGAATACTCCTGCAGGTGAAGTGTTCACCGAGGATGCGACCAATACACGGATGAGGGAAGTGACTCTCGGTTACAATCTGCCGCAGTCGATACTGGCGCAGCTTCCTGTATCCAGTGTCCGGATATCGCTGGTGGGAAGAGATCTTTTCTTTATTTACAAAGCTTCCGACAGCCTGGAACCGGATTTCTTTGTCGGAACGGGCCCGGCTTCTGAAGGATTCCAGTCGTTTGCACCACCCACGACGAGGACCGTCGGCGCAAATCTCAAAATCGATTTTTAATCAGTTAATGATCAAATCAGATTGTGTATAAAAAATCTAATTCTATAACGGGATTCATTATGAATAGAAACAAAATGAATTATTTCAAATCGATGAGCACGGGCCTGGCGGTCCTGCTCATAGCCATTGCGGCAGGTTGTACAGACGGGTTTGACGCGATGAATACTCCAAAAGATGAACTGACCGTCGAGCAGATTGACGGATCTCTTTTGGGGCAGGCATTTGCCCAGTCGCAGTACACCGGTACCATGGGGGAAATTTACTGGTGGTGCTACATGCACTATACCGATAAATATTCACAGGTAACTGCGACGACCCATCCCAATTTTGATTCTGATATGTACGGGATGATCGGCCGGGAGATTTTATGCTGGGATAACTATTATACGGTACCGGCCGTTCAGCAGAATTTCGTCGAGGAGTTCAGCGAGGAAAATGACATGCCGCTGGAAAATGCCATGGCCAAGGTATGGCGGGTGCAGATGTACCATCGCATGTCCGATTTTTACGGGCCGATTATCTATTCTGAATTCGGAAATGGTGAGGTCAGTGTTCCCTATGATGACCAGGAAACAATCTATCGGGATTTTTTCGAGACCCTGGATGAGGCGGTAGCCGTATTCGAGCAGCATGCCGGAGAAAATGCTTTCGGGACTCATGATATGATTTATAACGGTGATGTGGATCAATGGCGGCGGTTTGCCAATTCGCTGAGGCTCAGACTGGCCATGCGAGTCGCTTATGTCGAACCGGAACTGGCGCAGACAGAAGCTGAAAAAGCCGTACAGGCCGGCGTGTTCGAGACCAATGACGAACAGGCCATGATGATGACGACACAGGACAATATAAACTGGATAACACAATGGACATATATCCAGGAATATGTCATGAGCGCGTCCATGCACAGCGTTATGGTCGGCTATGACGATCCCAGGCTGCCTGCCTTTTTTGCAGAGGCGGAAAACAGACCCGGTTATCAGGGATTGCGAAATGGGGTGCCTGCCAGCATGAAAGGCGCTGATATAAACGGAGACCATTCTTTTGTATCGGAAACCTATCTTCCAAGTCACCGGGGAGACCAGGTCGGCCCCAATCCACCCAACCGGGTAATGAAAACGGCTGAAGTCTATTTTCTCAGGGCTGAAGGTGCGCTAAGGGGATGGAATATGGGCGGTACAGAGGAACAGCTCTACAACGAAGGTATCCGGGCCTCCCTCACAGATTTCAGGCCTGATCTGTCGGCAGCGGAGATAGAAGCCTATATTGTCAGTACCGATACACCTGTTCCCGTGCCTACCGAGGAATATCACCACGAGGGCAGGGAATCACCGCCGATGACAGATATACCGGTTCTCTATCAATCCGGAGCGGATGAAGAGACCAGACTCGAACAGATCATTACCCAAAAATGGCTTGGCGGATTCGGGGATACCTGGGAACTCTGGAGTGAACGCAGGCGGACGGGATATCCTGTAGGCTATGCCCTCATACATAATCTGAATGAGTACCTTGATCGGGATGATTTGTACAGGAGACTTATTTTCAGCGGCGACGAAAGGATCAATAATACCGCAGCAGTAGAAGAGGCTGAAGGTTTTCTGAAGGGTCCGGATACACCTGCCACCCGGTTGTGGTGGGATGCCAAACCCCTGACCGATTATCCTGAGCCTGTAGACTAAATGCCTGGATATATAAAGTGGGCATGATCTGCCGGATCATGCCTGTTTTTTTTGTGTCTGGCAAATCCTTTATTATTGCTCATGGTTCAGCGCCGAACCGTCAGGCGGATTCCCTGGATAATTGCTTTTGTCTGTAGAGGAGCTTGCATTGATCCGTAGGTAATCTGTATAAGATATCACAATCACAGTATTGTACTGTCACAGTTGTATTACAGTATGAATCATTACAGTATGAATCTCTGTGCAGCCTGGTGAATTTTAATGTAAAACCGATAAAAAGTTATGAATATCAAAGGAAAGAATATTGATCGACGGGATTTTCTCAGGTACGGCAGTCAGGCAGCTCTTGCCGCTACGGCGGGCGGTGCGCTTGCGGGAGGCCGCAGCCGCTCTTCAAAGGAATCCGAATCTGCCGGGGTACTCCCCCAGAATGCACCGGATTTCATTATTGATTCACATATTCATGTGAGGGGAGGCCGGGAGTGGGTCGAAGAGATCGTGGAGCTCTACCGTTCCTACAATGCCATGGCCTGTGCCATTGTCCGACCCGACGATATGGATCTGATAGCGGATGCGATGGACGAATTTCCCGATGTGTTTATCGGGTACGGCCAGGTGTCGGTGGATGATCCCGAGGCGGTAAGGCAGGTGGATGCATTTTACAACAGCGGGTTTTTCGGCATGAAATTTCACAGTCCCCGCAAGAACTGGGATGATCCTTCCTATTACCAGGTATACCGGAGATGTGAGGAAAACGGCATGCATATGCTTTTTCACACCGGTATCACGAGTCGCCGGGACATAGACAGCACGCCGCGGTACGGGTCGATGGGGCGGATGCGTCCGGTCTACCTGGATGCGCTTTGCCGGCAGTTTCCGGATGCCACAATCCAGGGGGCTCATTTTGGCAATCCGTGGTATGCCGAAGCGGCGGAATGTGCCCGGTGGAATCCGAATCTTTTCTTTGATATTACCGGCTCGAACCTGTACAAGTTTATTGAACTGGACAAGATGGGCATTGTCAGCGAGTATCTCTGGTGGGCCGGCTGGGACGACCAGGATGACAATCCGCATACGCTGACCGGCGGTCCCAGTGCCTGGGAGCATATGGTTTTCGGCACGGATGAAGGGCCCTCGGGTCTGACGGGAAACATCGATCGGTTTCAGCAATTGATTGAAGCCAACAATGTCCCCGAGGTCGACCAGCCGAAGATGTGGGGCCTGACCATGGCCAGAATTCTGGGGATCGATCCGGAAACAAAAAGACGAATCTAATAACTATCGCTGTGGCTAAAAAACTATTCATTATACTTCTGACAGCATTGTTTTATCCGGCAGACGGCCTGTATTCTGCTGATCGCAGTTCTATATTAATGCCTGATTTCGGTGTTTTCAGTTCAAAGTCAGTTTCTGATGAACGGGACGCACCCGACCAGCCGCCACCCGACCTTGTGGACTATACCCTGTTTCACGACTTTGAAACGGGCGAGCTTTTCGGCTGGGAGCCCTACCCCTATGCACAGGATACCG
>JBBDRV010000144.1:0-32372 GCA_040905285.1 Balneolaceae bacterium
AATCGCTCCCGCACACATGGGGCAGGGCTCGAGTGTAACATAGATCGCACAATTATGCAGATATTTACTTTCAGCTGTGGCGCATGCCGAGGAAATGGCAATCATTTCTGCATGTGCTGTCGGATCATTCAGTTTCTCAGTCTGGTTATATCCTTTCCCGATGATGCGTAAATTACGGACCACGACAGCGCCAACGGGAATTTCTTTTTCATCAGCGGCTTTTTTTGCAAGTTGCAGTGCCTCATGCATGAACTCAGAATGAAAATTCAGATGAGGGGACTCTTTTCCATTAAACATTTAATAAAAAATGTTATGTTTACGGGCGGATTTAATACAAATTATATTTAAACAAGATACTCTGTTTGCTATAAATTCAGATAAAAAATATAAATTGGCTTTTTACTGTATTTAAAAGCAAAATCAAAAAACAAAATATCAGAATTTCTTGATTACGGGATTAAAAGTTTTTATTAACCACAAGAGGCAAATTGGCTAAAAGTGGAACAGACGGGGAAAGCTAAAGCTGTTATAGACGAAAGGTATAATATTTCCTGTATAGCGCTTTAAAATTTTCAGGGGATTGCAAGTTTGAATAAAACAAAAACATGTCATTCTTGTATAAATTAAATAATTCATCGTTTCTCCTGAAATCAAACACTTGAACAAAAACCACTCACAACCATTAATACCATGGCAAAATATAAACTAACGACACTTATCACGAGTGTTGCGCTAATGATAAGCATGGCGGCCTGCGGTCCGTCGCTTGTTATCACCGATGTCGACTATTCTCAACCGATAGAGAGTGTGCTCTCCCCGGATGAGAATAACGTTGTGCAAGACCAGCGTTACGGGATCTCATTTAGCGTTGCACCGGTTCTCGAAGAAGAGAATGTAGCTTCCGCTGACGAAATACGCCTTATAAGAAGTAGTAGAGGATATTATTTTTTGACTGCCGCTGGATTTGCTAACGTATATGTATTCGGCCCGGCAGATGGCGAACTTGAACTTGAAACTATAATCGAAATCACCGAAGAAGGGCTGGAACAACCGGCACTGAATCAGCGGGAAGATCACATAGAAGTGATTGATCGTGCGACAGGAGATACCTATCGGGTGAATCAAGATGGCAGGATATAGGAGGCTAACCATGGATATAATTATGAACAGATTTTTTTCGGCGTTATTTACATTACTGCTAATCTCGGTATCATTTTCTACTGTGTCAGCCCAGCAGTCGGATTATGAGATACAACAGGAGTTCAGGGCAGAATACAGTGAGATCGTAAATCAGATTGGAAATGCAGTGGCAACGTCGGAACTGGAAGACATTGCCGACCGTATCGATGATTTATCATCGGAATACAGTGATCATACTGATATTTTGAATGCGGCACTGTATCCTGAAACCTTTTCCGCACGAATTGAGTCCCTGCGGGCTCAATTCAACGCTGCTCAGCAAAAGATCGCCACTATCGAAGAGATGAATGATCAGATAGACGAACTGAATGCCGAACTGGAAGGGTTCAGGGGACAGCTGACAGATATGGACGAACGCACGGAGTCACTCCAGCGTGAATTACAGGAATCACAGGCAAGTGAACGGCAAATTTCCGATGTCGCCCGTCAATACCGGGAAAGCCTGCAGGAGCGGGACAGATTTGTAGTCGAGTTTCTTATGGAACTTCTCAACCGGTACGAATCGGTCGATGCGTCTACAGAAGGGGAATTGTCCGATGCGGCCGAGCGGCTGGACGACAATCCGATAGATTTGCTGAAGACCATTCTGGGAGAATATGTGAACTATGTAAATCAGGCAACCGACCTCAACCCGCCGGATTATCTGAGTATGAGAGCTCAGCATTCCTATTTCAGCGAATGGTGGGATGGAGTAGGGGAGCGCATGACACAGGTGTTTGATACGGAAGCCCCGGTGCAGTCACAGCAGGAAGTGAATGACCTTCTTTCCAACTGGTATTCTGCTATCGATAACAGAATCTGGGGAGCCCTTTCGGACAGTTTTTCCGAGAATGGCATTGAACTCGATAATTTTACAAATGCAGATGCTTTTTATAATTCGCTTGAGGATTATGTGAGCATGGCTACCCAAACCAGCCGTGACCAGAACACGGAGGAAGACGTGGAGATATACGATAATTTCTCCACTTTTTGGAATGAGACCGTAAAGGCTCAGTGGGGTGATGAACTGGTAGCGGGCGATGTATTGACACACCAGCAAATAGCGGGTATTGACCAGCAGCTGGATGAATGGAATGTGGCAGCTGAACCGACATCCAATCTTATGCTGATATTGTTTCTTGTCAGTGTTGCCGTCATCATCGGACTTGTTATAGCCCTTGTTCGAAACAGAGGGACGGAAGCCTGATTAACCGGTACCTCCTGATCTGACATTTCTGAAGCCGGCATTCTGAAAAAGGATGCCGGCTTTTTTATTATCCTGTTTTTGCCGGCACCGGGATTGACCGGCTTCTTGAACCAGACCGTCAGGGGAGCGCGTATCTTCGCCTCAACAGCCATTCGGCACCCAACAGGATCATAACGAGGATAAACCACGTCACGTGTTGATGCAGAAACCTGAATGTCGTGTTTTGCTCTTCAATCTGTTCAAGAAGGCCACGGTTCTGCAGTTCCGTTGACAGAATGGCCGGATCATGTTCATCGAGAAACCGCCCGCCCGTGATATCCGCAAGGTTTCTGAGCAGCTCATCATTTCTCTCCGTATTCAGATATTCCTGGGTGGAGGCAGTGACGGAAAATTCTCCTTCCGCCTGATCAATGATGCGCCCGGATTTCCTCGCCTCCGCCCTGTAGCCATAGTTGCCGGCAGTCACAGAGCGGACAGGCAGTTGATAGCTGCCGCTGTTCTGGTGTCTCATGGAGTACACACGCTCTTCACCTTCCTCGCCCGTTATTTCAACCTCAATAACGGCATCTGTTTCGGGATCGCCGGTTTCACGGGTAAGATCCGCTCTGAAAAGGATCTCTTCGCCCTCGGTATAGATCTGCCTGTCCGGGCCCATCCTCAGGTGCTCAGCATCCGGACTGGTACTTGTCCAGGCAACAAGGTTGGCTATCAGATCGGTTGAAAAATCTCTTGGTGGGCTTTCAGCTGAAAGGGTGTAGGTGAACCAGCCATAGGCATTAACAACGGCTCTTCGGATGTTTCCGGCTTCCTCTACAAAAATGACCGGCATGTCGGTCGCATTTCTACCGAATTGAGCAGTATACAACACCTCTGCAGTAACCGGCAACTCATAATCTGCCTGGCGGAACGAAAGGGGAGGCATCCTGTCCGGTTCTGCAGGGCGAAATTCAAGAACCGGATGATTCCGGTTAGGTTCATGCAGCTGCATACGCACGCCAAGTACCGAACCCGCATTGCTCATTTCCACAGGAATTGCTGACGATACGGTATTCCCAACCGATGATCCGGGTGTTGCGAATTGAATAGCGGGAAGCTGTGCCAGCTCCTCTACCGGCAGACCCGAATTGCCGGGAATGGAACCGTGGATGATAAACAAATCGATATCATCGATATCTGCATCAAAGGTGTCATGTTCTATATATCCGTTCCCCGTCCATGTATAGGGCTGAAGTTCATACTTCCTGTCGCTTTCAAGGATAGAGCGAATTGCCTTGACATCGGGATGTATTTCAAAAGCCGCATGGTAGACAGTTACCCTGTCATCAACCACATTTACGGAAAAAGGATAGGTATTGTTTTCCGTGGTCATTTCTCCCTCCACTCCGGGAGTATACACTTCATAATTCCGGATGCCTTCCTGTTCGAATTCAAGTTCGAATTCAACTCTGTGAGATGTGTTTCCGGAATCAAACTCTATCTGCTGTTCATCAATTACCTCATCCCCCCGTATCAGCTGCACGGTGGATTGCCCATCCTGAAAACCTTCCTGTGAAACGGTGGCCTGAACTGTCTGACGCGAATCAACATATCCTGTTTCCCTCGTGCTGACTTCACTGACGGCAATGTCACGTATCCGGGCGGTGTCACCGACAGGCACGGTAAACAGCGGAATATCCAGAGACTCCGCATTAAACCGCGGATCCTGTCCACGGGTCACAATCCCGTCACTGAAGATGACAGCCGCCACAACCTCTCCGGACTGATCATGAGCGTGTCGGATCACGTCATCAATGTTGGTTACACTCCCTGCAAGATCCAGGTTAAGATAGGAATCGCCTATCCGGCCTACGTCACTCCCAAACCTGTATAGCTGGACATCAGCGTTATTCATTTCGCTTATATTGAACCTCTCCAGTATCGACAGATAGGTATCCCGCCCTTCGTATTCGCCCCTCTGCATACGCATGCTCTGGCTGTCGTCAAGATAAACAGCTATGCGCGGCAGATGACTTTCCGTCTCTTCAAGTTCCAGGTAGGGATTGAAGAGTAAAGTTACCAGCAGCAGCAGGGCGGCGGCGCGTAAAAATACCAGGATCATTCGCCGGCCGGGAGGGAGGGATTTCAGATAGGAATAGCTCCACCATGACAACAGCAGGACGGCGAAGATCAGTATAACAAGCAGAAAACTGGAAAAGACCGGATTAAATCCCTGAAACTGAATATCCATGATTGACGGTCCATTGGGGCTATAGCTTTTCAATCAGCTTGCTGATAATCCCTTCAGTCGTAAGACCTTCCGCTTCAGCAGCATAATTGGGTACGATCCGGTGTCTTAAAACGGGTACCGCCAATGCATGTATATCTTCGATAGTTACATTGGCACGGCCTCTGGAGATCGCTCTTGTTTTGCCTCCCAGGATCAGGTACTGGGAAGCGCGGGGTCCTGCACCCCAGCTTAAAAAACGGTTGACAGTTTCATCTCCCATCTGTGTTCCCGGTCGTGTAAGATTGACAAGGCGGACAGCTGCTTCAAGTACATTTTCAGGAACAGGGACCTCACGTACCAGATCCTGGAGATAAATAATCTGGCTTTTATTCAGAATCGGTTCTATATCATCCTCATGAACAGATGTTGTTTGACTGACAATGGCTTTTTCCTCTTCAAATCCGGGATAGTCCAGCCACAGGTTAAACATGAACCGGTCAAGCTGTGCTTCAGGAAGAGGGTAGGTGCCTTCCTGCTCGATTGGATTTTGTGTAGCCAGAACAAAAAAGGGCAGGTCCAGACTATGTGTCGTTCCACCCGCAGTGACGTTGTATTCCTGCATTCCCTCCAGAAGTGCTGCCTGGGTTTTCGGGGGTGTTCTGTTGATCTCATCAGCAAGTATGATATTCGAAAAAATCGGACCTTTGATAAACTTGAAAGATTTCCGGCCGGACTCCCGGTCATCTTCAATAATCTCCGTGCCGGTGATATCTCCGGGCATGAGATCGGGTGTAAACTGGATCCTGTTGAAGCTGAGATTAAGGCACCGGGCAAGTGTTCGAATCAGCAGGGTTTTGGCCAGGCCCGGCACTCCCACAAGCAGGCAGTGACCACGTGAGAACAGCGAAATCAGCAACTGATCAACGACCTCTGTCTGGCCGATAACAGCTTTGGCTACTTCAGTTTTGATGCTGTTAAAAGATTCTTCAAAATAAGTGACTGCATCTTCGGGATTACTGTGTTCCGGAGGATGGTCCGGGCTGAGTTTCTGGTGGGATTTCAATGTCATGAAGGTCGGGTTGTGGTTCTCTGTATTGCTCCGGAACATCAATTTTATATTCTATATAGATATCATTCCGCAGCTCAGCGAGCCACTCGGTTAATATTCTCATCTGTTTTTGCTGGAGGGCAAAATCTCTGATTCTGTCGTAATCCTGCTCAAGATTGGCTATGTGTTCCGGTACGTGCTGGTCCAGCCGGATGATGCGGTAAGCCTGACGACCGTTTTCCGTTGTATAGGAACGGGGCTCTGATATAGTACCTTCTTCATTCAGCAAAAGAGCAATCCTGTAAAGGGATGGATCAAGATTGCTCAGTACCAACATGCGCTCTCCTGTTTCCTGGTTGGTAATGCGACCCCCAAAATTCCGGCTGAGTTCATCGTCGGAATGTTTTCTGGCCATCCCGGAGAAACTGATATCTTCAGTCAGAATGCTGTCGCGAACGGCTTCCAGCTTTTGTATGGCCGCATCTTCGTCAATACCCTGTTCATCAACTGTAATCAGGATATTATTTGTCTCTATATTTTCCCCGGCACGTTCGTTCAAACGAATGACATGATACCCGAAAGAAGACCGGACCACGCTGGATACTTCTCCGGGTTCCAGAGCCGCCGCGGCAGCAGCATATTCGGATACAAGATCACTCATCGGCATCATCGGCAGTAATCCTCCGTTTCTTGCCGACGGACCGGTACTGTGTTTTCTTGCCATCTCCTCAAATGATTCCCCATGAACGACGATGGAATCCCTGATCTGGGCCGCTTTTTCACGGGCTGCCCGCTCAGCGTCTTCCAGCGGCGGGGGTATTGTGACGATCTGTGAAAGAGCGACCTGTTCCGGGATAACAGGCACGGAATCGCCGGGGATACTTTCAAAAAACTCTCTGACTTCCGGCCGGGTGATCTTGACTTCCTGGATTTTCTGTTCCCGCACCTGCTGGACGATGAGCTGTTCCCGAAACGTTTCCCTGTGTTCAGCTCTCAACTCCACGATGCTTTGATCGAATGCCCGCTCAAGCGCCTGTTCACTGCCCGCCTGCCGGATCATCTGATCGATCCGCCGGTTCATCTGACGTTCAACCAGGTCATCGGAAACCTCGACCGAGTCCATCTGCGCCTTTTCTAAAAGTACAAAATTATCAATCATCGACTCCAGGACTCCATACCAGAGTGACTCGTTAAACTGTACCTGCTGATTATTCATCCTCATCTGGCGCAGGTAATCAGAAATTTCAAGATCCACGTCGCTTTTCAGAATAATCCGGTCATTCACCACGGCAATGATCCTGTCCGAATCGTCTATAGCGTAATCATGGTAACCGGAATCGGTATAAAAGAATTCAGTACCCATCAGGGGAACCGTGAGAAGGACGGACAAAAGTACCGGTATGTACTGTGTATGCTTCTTTACTGACAAATTAATTTTCCTCATTTTGTAAAACATTTAAAATAACAGAGTTTTCAAGGCTCCCGATGTCTGTTCTTTCTATTTCATCATTCGCCTCGCCCTGAAGGTACAGATTTCTTTTATAGGAGTTTATCAATCGCTCTGATTTCTCCAGGTAAAGCCATTCCTTTATTTGCTCAATCAGCCAGTCCAGATCAGGATAATCTCCTGCAGGACGTTCTTCCATCAGCTGAATGAAATGGTAAACCCCGTTAGCTGACAGTACAGGTGATATTTCCGTGATCCCGATAATCTCCAGATAGTTTTGCATTCTCGGTAGATCGGGTACAGCCATGGATACAGGTATAAAACGTTCGGACTCGCGTATCTGGCGCTCGGGATCCATACTGTATCGTTGTGCAACATCAGGCCAGGAGGTGCCGTTCATTATGGCGCGTCTGGCATTATCAGCATCTGTCCGGGTATTCGCCGTCATATGCCTGAAACGGACATAGGTCTCTTCCAGTATAAATCGATCTCTGTTGGCCTGGTAATAGTTCCCGGCTTCTTCGGACGTAACCTCAAGCTCATCCCGGTGTTCGCTGAGAATCACTTCCTTCAGTACATTCAGCATTAACTGGGATTTCAGTCGTTCCAGTCTGTTGACAAGCTCCTGATTCGTATCCAGACCGAGTCTTCTGGCTTCCATGATCAATACATTGTCTTCAATCCAGGAAGACTGGTAATTTCTGATTGCCGTTATCGTATCCTGCCGCAGAATACCTTCCGGAATATTGCTTACAGCTGACGACAGGGTGAGCTGTTGATCTCCCACCACTGCAAGTACCGGATCCTCGGAATCATCCTGGAACTGCTCGCAGCCGCAGGCAGCTGTGAATAAGATCAGAGTTGCAAAAAAAAGTCTGTTACACGTCATCGTTCATTCAAAATCAAATATAGCCCACAGTGTCGTTAACCCGGAACCATTGCTATCAAACCCGTGAAATGTAACCAGAATTATACGACATTTCTAAAGTCAATTTCCGGCCTGACCACGTTGTACGGGAGATTGGCTCTGGTCATCACCGGCATATTTCCGGCAGGGATGAATGAATGAAAGGTATTGGCAGTTCAACAGATAACTGATGGCATCTTATAAGAAGTATAGTATCTTTCTCGTGTTAGTTATGCAGCTTATTGTGTTTGTTTTGGCTTATTCATTGAGCCGACAGCCGTCCCGGTTTTCAGCTCAGTATCCGTCAGACCGTCAGTGTTCCTTCAAATCTGTAAACCCGAATCAAATCCGATGAAAATAGTATACATTTTCCCTCATCCAGACGATGAATCCTTTGGCCCTGCTCCCGCTATATCAGCCCAGCTGAATCAGGGGCACGATGTCTATCTGCTGACCCTGACCAGGGGGGAGGCGACCAGCCAGCGTCACAGGCTGGGTATAAATAAAAAGGAGATGGGGGAGATACGCCTCAGTGAAATGGAGTGCGTGGAACAGGTACTGGGACTGACCGGCATGACCGTACTGGATCTTCCCGACAGTGAATTAAAAAACATGGACCCCATTGAGTTGGAGGATGTTGTTGAGAACCATATCAAACAGTTGAAACCTGATATTGTGATCACTTATGCGGTTCACGGTGTCAGCGGATTTCATGACCATCTCGTTTGCCATGCGGTTGTTAAACGGGTATTCTGCAAACTGAGGAAGGAGGGAGCATCTTTTTTAAAGCGCCTTGCACTGTTTACCCGTATGGGAGAAGTGGACACAAAAGGCAAGTTCAGGCTGGAAGCATCGGCGCAGGAAGACATTGACTGTATTGTTACTTGCAGGGATGAAGACATGAGAAAGTTTAACAGAGCTCTGGACTGTTATGAAAGTTATCAGGAGGTTATTGAATCCAGCGGCGTGAGAAATGTCGTCACTGAGGAGGTTCCTTTCGAGTTTTTTCAGGAGAGCTACCATCCTCAGGCCCGTGATATCACTGTGGATCTGTAAAAGTGAATTTGCAAAACGAGTGGAAGCAGACCTGCTGAGCAGCTGGAGCAACAGATGACGGATAATAGTATGATCAAAGTAAGGAATTATGACCGGTAACTATCTTACTGAAGATTATTTAAAACGGATCCACGGAGTGATCGGAGAGTGGCTGCAGCCGAAGAACCGGGATCTCAGTGAAGCGATTGACCGTACGGTGAAAGAAGGATATTTCAGCTTTGCGGACATCAGTCATCAGCTGAGATCCCTGAAAAAACGGGTCACCCTCGAATCGCTTGCAGCGTGGTCTGAGAAGAACAGGCTTGTACCCGGTGAGCTGGCAGGACGAAAAGCGCTCTGCCTGCATGCCGGAAATCTTCCCTTTGTCGGTTTTCAGGATTTTCTGGCTTGCCTGATAACCGGTATTCAGTATACAGGAAAAATCTCCAGAAAGGATCCGTATCTGCTTCCGTCGCTTCTGAAAACCTTGAAAACGAATGGCGTTGGTGCAGGTGCTAAAAGTGTTGCAGGCGTCTCTGATAGCGGAGATGAGGAGGGGATGACCTGGTCGACGGATATTGATTCGCTTTTTGGCGCCAATGCGGACTGTGTTCTTTTTTCGGGTTCCGGCCGGTCGGTAAAACAGGTCCGGAGACGTATTGGAGAGTTGAAACTCGCAAAACCGGAGGCAGATTACCTGGTCCGGACGGCACATTTTTCGCTGGCTTATATCGATTCTGAGGATCCGAAAACCATGCAGGATTTGACAGAGGCCGTCTTCAGGTATGGCGGAAAAGGATGCAGATCCGTCGCTGTTGTAATTTCTCCGTATGAATTTGAAAAAGTGAAATGTTCGTTCACCGATTATATTGAATCATTCTGGCTGAAAAATCCGCAGCATAACAAGCCGCAGCTATCGCTCTTTTACCGGTACGCGTATAACAAGGCGGTGGGACATTCACAATCCTGGCTGGATGATTTTTTGATTGAAGAGACAACAGAGGCACCTGATCATGATTTTGTCCTGCACTGGGTGACGGGCGATGAACAGACGATCCCCTATTTTATATCTCAATATGGTTCGGGGCTGCAGTCTGTCTATGTTATCCGAAAAGGAGCAGATATCTCCGGACTTGACAAAAAATGTGAAATGCTGTCGACAGCCCAGAATCCACCTATCGACTGGGAACCGGATGGAATCGACACCATAGAGTGGCTCCTGGACAGGTTCCGGGACAGTACGTAGATGTTTATATTATTATGTTAAGTAGAACAAAAGATTACCCAATTTCCCGACTGTTATTGTCGTTGTACGTAATGTGTATTAAATTCATACGTACAGTTTTTAATCCAATCCCGAACCTATGAAAGATAAGTTAACATTGTCGGTTGACAGATCGGCCAAGCAGCGGGCGAAGCGGATTTCGGAGCGCACCGGAATAAGCATGTCCAAGCTGTTTGAAATAGCCGTCAATAACATGGACGATCCGGAATACCCGGAGCCGGAAGAAGGATCGGCTGTAGCTCAAATGGTGAATCTCATACCTGAAAGCAGAAAGGTGGCTGATTATGATTATAAGAAGCTGAAACTCGAAGCTCTGGAGCATAAACTCAAAAAGAAGGGGGTTCTCTGAAAGCACTCATTGATACTAACATCTGCCTGAATCTGTTTTTGAAGGATCGGCCACATGCATCAACATCCATTCAGGTTATGCAGCTTTCTGAAAAAAAATCAATGGAGGGCTTTGTTGCCGGGCATGCATTCGACACCATCTTCTACATCATTGAGAAGAATGAGGGAACTGCGATAGCTCAACAAGCTGTATCCCTATGCTACCAGACAGTCCGGGTCGGCACTGTAAACCATCATGTGATCGGCCAAGCCGTAGCAGACGGCTGGAAAGATTTCGAGGATGCGGTACATCATGCCTGCGCAGTGCAAGAACAATGTGACGTGATTATCACGCACAACCAGAAGAATTTTTCCCAATCCACAATACCCGTTCAGTCTGCCGATGAATTTATTTCAGAACATCTGCAATAGTTAGAATATAAATGTGTCTGTGGAGCATATAGAACATTTCAAGGAAGCTCATGAAGAAATATTCTCGTTGGGGCGCATAATATACATTATGTTAAGTTAAATAATCCGACACATTCTGAAACCGCTTTCCATCAGTCCGGGCTCCTCTTCCGCCTGTCTTTCAAGACTTTCCTCAGAGCATGTTATCCCTCCGAATTTCAGGTGTTAAAGTGTTCCGGGAGGCTTAAAATTTTTCTATCGGGTTTCAAACAGTCTGAAATACGGTATTGCGAATAAAGCGTCGCAACGAACGCAGTGTCTCTCCGCCAACTCTCAATCGCACGGCCTGGATTTAACCGTTTCCCCTGATAACCTGGAAAATATCAGTGAAGCTGTAGCTGACAGTCAGAAGCCCGAATGACAGAAACAGATGAATCATCCACGGTAAATTTTCAGTGACATCGCTGAACCAGTACAATAGATATGCTGCACTGAATAACCCGATGCCCGTCAATAGGACAAAATGAAATTTCAGTCTGGCGGCAAGAGACAGGTAAAGCAAAAAGGTAATTACAAGAGCTCCTGCCTGCAGAATTTGATTGAGAAGGTCCTTTAGCACCTCAACATCTGCGATAAACGGATAGAAAATCATTATTGCAGCCGGAGTAAGGGAAAAGGATGCCGGGTGTCGGGCATAAAGCGGCCGCAGCTCGCGGATGACCATTCCCAGAACGATCAGGAGAGATGTTATGCCGGCAATTCTGGACCATTCCCCTGCTATTATATCAGGTACCTCGATGCCAATGGCAGGAATAAAACTGATAACCAGGCTCAGCAGAACCGCCAAAAGAAAGAACCTGACATATTGGAAATTCCTGTCTGTGTTCAAAAACAGATAGACTGTTACTGTCACAGTGGTCAGAAGTACAAGAATTTCACTCCACACAGTGTGTTGATTTAGTGATTGTTTTGATTTTTCTTTCCTGACTGATGTTTAATTTCTCTCCTGCTTTGGCTTTCCTTCTGAAAGATCATAACCGTATCAGCGATTTCTTTCAGTAATTTACGGTCATTCCGAACCATGCTTGCAGCAAAATCATACAGGCTTATCTTCTGATTATCTTTATACAGTGTTTTTTCCCAGTCTATCAGGGGGATCTGCCGCATTACACTGATCAGTGCCGCACGATGCTTGGAGAGTTTGCCAAGTACTTTCAGGATATCCGGCTTGTTTTCATCGTCAATCGAAAAATCAGCATAAGATGATGCCAGATCCTGAACTCGTGCACTGTGACTGCTTTTTGAGGTTGCCTGGTCAAATAGGGGCCGGTAGTAATTCACCTGCAGATGATCCAGCAGCAGAAGTTTGTCTATTACCGAATAATCACCGGGTGTCGATTGGTCAAAGGGTATTGAATCAATTACGTACCGTAAAGCCTCGGCCTCATCCTGGAGATAAGTGGCATCTTCTATAATTTCCTGAATCCGCTCTTGGGTAACCTCTTTTGACATTGCAAGTCAGATAATATTACGACCAGGTGGATGATGCCTTTGTGGCGTCATTTCTTTTTTGCTGTTCAAGCATATCCACCAGTGAGAGACCTGTATTCCAGTCCTGATCCCGGTCCCGAACAGAGTGTATATTATTTTCTTCCTGAAAATCCCAGAATTGACCAAACTGACGGTTTTTGTATTCCTTCAGAAACTCAAGCCGGTCTGTCAGATCCTCCTTGGCCACCAAAAGCCGCTCTTTATCGTAAATGGCGTCTCCGCGGGATTCGAATACAATATCGTAATCCTTGCTCATAACAATCGCCTCTTCCGGACAGACTTCCTCACAGTAGCCGCAATAAATACAGCGGAGCATGTTTATCTCGAAAAAATCAGGATACCGCTCTTTGGGATCATCGGAATCTTCATTGGCCTGCATGCTGATGGCAAGAGGCGGACAAGCCCTTGCACAGAGTCCGCAGGCGACACACCGCTCCTGCCCGTCGTCCTCCACCAAAACAGGGCGACCACGAAAAATTGCAGGCGGTTCCCACTTCTCCTCAGGATAATTCATAGTGAAAGTGGGAGAAAACATCTGTTTGAGCGTATACCAGAGTGCTTTAAATATTTCCGGCAGATAGATCCTTTCCATGAAAGAAAAACGCCTTTCACGACTGTAATCTTTATTAAGGGCATTTAAAGCCGGTTTTTCCAAATTTTCCTGCATGGCGCGAAAGTGTACGTTTTATAGAGAATTATACTTACAAGACTTGAAAATAAACGTTTGAACCATAGGGTTCAAAGTGAACTGGCTATTTAAAATTTATTTTTGGCGAAAAACCATTGTGATTGGAACGCCGGTAAACTTGTACGTTTCCCGTATCCTGTTTTCAATAAAACGCCTGTAATTGGCCGGAAGATCTTCCGGATTATTCATAAAGAACTTGAATACAGGCGGATTCTCCTTTACCTGTGTTGCATATTGGATCTTGAGCTGCCTTCCTCTCTTTATCGGAAGCGGACGTTCTCTGAGTACCTTACCGATAAAATTATTCAATTCGCTGGTTTTGATTTTCTTTTCTCTTTCGGAAAGTATGTTATCAACTGCGTCAAGAATCTTCTCCACCCTCTTCCGTGTCACGGCAGAAGTTGAAATCACCGGAATATATCTCATGTTCGGTACTTGCTCATAAATATAGTCCTCAAATTCCCTGAGAAGGTTGGTTTCCTTATCAGGAACCAAGTCCCACTTGTTGAGAACAATCAATATACCCTTGTTCAGCCTGGCCGCTTCCCGCAGTATCCTTTTATCCTGTACCTCGAAACCCTGCATGGCATCTATCAGTATGACAGCCACATCGCATTCCCGCAGGGCCCTGTCCGTTCTTACATTGCTGAAAAATTCTACATTCTCCCGGACTTTTGCTTTCTTTCGCAAACCGGCCGTATCAATTAACTCGTATGTCCTGTCTTCGTAGACCAGCAGACTATTGACAGCATCCCGCGTTGTTCCGGGAATATCCGTCACGATACACCGCTCGCTTTTCAAAAGTGCATTGACAAGGCTGCTTTTACCCACATTGGGCCGTCCCACAAAAGCCAGTTTGGGATACTCTTCTCCGGTATCGGAGACCTCCACTTTTTGAAATTTTTCCGTAACCAGATCCAGCAGATCTCCGGTGCCGCTTCCGCTGATCGAGGAAACAGGAAAAAGATCCTCGAACCCAAGTGAATAAAACTCAGACGCATCATATGTCCTTTGTTCGTTGTCCGCTTTATTCACAACCAGCATTACAGGCTTTTCCTGCTGTCTGAGAAGTTTTGCAACTGACTGATCCAGCGGATGGATACCGGTTTCAACATCCACAATAAAAAGAATGAGATCGGATTCCTCCATTGCTATATGTACCTGTTCGCGGACACCCCTGACGATGACATTCATATCATCCGGCAGATAGCCGCCGGTATCAATAAGTGTAAAGTTCACACCGTTCCAGAATGACTCTCCGTAGTGACGGTCACGGGTTACCCCATATTCGTCATGCACGATCGCATCCCTCTCTCCGATAAGTCGATTGAACAGGGTGGATTTGCCTACATTAGGCCGTCCGACAATAGAAACTGTAGGGTTCATTATTCTTTTCTAATACGTATATTAATCCGTTGGAAAGTAAGCATTTTATAGGTCAACATGTTAGAAACCTTCTATAACAACTTCGGGTTTGCGGGCGCACTGATCAGTTCTTTCGTACTTTTTATATTTTTTATTTTCTGGATAGCGGGACTGGCCGGCATATGTTTGAAAAACGAGAGTGAATTGAAAAAAATACTCAGGATGACCATTGCCGTACTGGTCCCCCTGTATCCGTTTATCTGGATGATCTGGGAGATGATTGTCCAAAAAAGGGATGTGCAAAGAGAATAGAATTTTCCCCGGCAGCCAGTCTTAAATCACGGGACTTTCAAGGAGGTGAATGCTTCCTTTCTCTGCATCAATTTCAGCGGGGATTCCAACAGGAATCGTAAAGATATTAGGTTCATGACTGATCATGGAGCCGTAAAATGAGGGAATTCCCAACGGGTCCAGGTAGTGCTTCAGGACCTGATACAAAGTAAAACTGTCAGATGATCGCTTTTGGCAGTTAGTGCATCGGCCGAAAACGAAACCGTTTATCTCGCTTAAAATCCCGCAGAGATGAAGTTGTGAAAGCATCCGGTCTACCCTGTATACATCTTCCTCGACATCCTCGAGAAATAATATGGCCCCTTTCATCTCCGGGAGGTAACCGGAGCCTGCAAGGGAAGATACCAGTGTCAGGTTTCCCCCAATCATTCGTCCGCTTGCTTTCCCCGGAATGATCGTTTTAACCATGTCCTCTTCAATGACAGGATTGACAAGTTTGAAGTCCCGGTCACGGCCGAACGCTGCTTTTCTAAAATGATTCCGGGTAAAGAGCGACCAGTCCGATATACCGTTTGGTCCATGGAAGGTGACCAGACCGGTCCTGGCATGGATGGAAAGGTGGAGTGAGGTAATATCGCTGAAGCCACAAAAGAACTTGGGGTTTTCACGGATTGCTTCATAATTAACGAATGGAAGCAATCGATTACTGCCCCACCCTCCCCTGACAGCCATTATTCCGTCAATATCAGGATCCTGGAAAAAGCGGTTGATATCGGCGGCGCGCTCTTCGTCTGTTCCTGAAAAATATCCGTAACGGCTTTGAACATGTTCACCGAAAACAACCTCCAGTTCCATGCTGTTCATGATATTCTCCATCCTCCTGAATTCCTTTTTATCATAGATAATGCTTGCAGGTGCTATAAATCCGACCGTGTCTCCCGGTTTCAGGCGGACCGGTTTCACAACGGATTTTTTTTCAGGTGAAACCAGTTTTTTTCCGCCGGACAGCAGCCCCGCCGCAAGCACAGATCCGGTCGTTCTCAGGAAATCTTTTCGATACATTATCTCGTCGTGAATTGGTCTTTGTAGAGAGCGTTGGCAGCTATGTACTGATGTATTGAGTCAGGAAGTTTTTTCCCGGTATCAGCACCGGATTCATCTCCACCCGTATTCGTTTTGCGTATATCTGTCGATGAAATATCTACGGGTTCATGTTCGACAAATATAGTCCGGTTTAAAATTTTTTCCGGAACCGCCCTTTTATCATAGCCTGGACGTTCCGCAACCAGCAGGCAGGCTCTTTGGAGAAGCTCTTCATATTTATACCAGCCGGAAAACCGGCTCAGGCTGTCTTCACCCATACAGAGATAAAAAAGCCGGTCGCCGTAGCTGTCCTGAAGATGCGTAACTGTCCGGAGCGTATACGACGGGTTTTCAAGTCGGGATTCAAGATCGTTGATTTCAATACGGTCCCAGTCATAAAATGCAATTTCAAGCATCTTCAGGCGGTGCCTGAACGGAGCAAGACTGTCAGTCTTATGAGGCGGATCAGCAGTCGGTATCAGCCACAGCGAATGGATCAGATTACTTTCTAAAAAGGAGGAAGCGACAGAAAGATGGCCGTTGTGAACGGGATTAAACGCCCCGCCAAAGATCCCTATTCGTTCAACCATAGGCAGCTACTCCGGCAGGGGCCTGTTGTCGACAGTGACAACATCTTCATCCTCTCCGGTATCAAAGCGCGTCAGAGCTTCCCGGGCCTCATCATAAAGCCTTTCCGCTTCTGAACGGTTGTCACCCCTGGGGAAAAGCTGTACATATTTCTCATAACTGTCGACAGCTTTGCGATAGCGTTCTTCCTGCCTGGCCGGAACGCTGTTGTCAGCGTATTGAATATAAGCGTCAATCTGTTTGTACAGCGACGTTTCGGCCCAGCTGGTTTCCGGATACTGGTCCATGACAATGTCATAATAAACCGCCGCTGCTCCGTACCTGTCCGTCCTCATGTAAAATTCGGCAGCCTCATAATTTTTCCGGGCCAGTTTTTCCCGCAGTCCGTCTATCCGGCCGGCGGCCTCCTCCGCCCTGTCGGCATCGGGGTATCTGGCCATGAAAAGCCTGAACCTCTCGATCGCCTGGCGCGTATTGGTCTGATCCACATTGAATCTCGGACTCATATTGTAATAACTGAGCGCAGCCTTAAAATCCGCTTCCTGACGCCGTTCCGAGTTCGGGTGAGAGGAAGAATACCGCTCATACTCTGATGCGGCCAACAGGTATTGTCTGCTGTTATAATAGCTTTCGGCAAGATAATATTGTGCATCCTGTCCGGTATCCGTTCCACGCCCGACTGAAATAACCGTTTCAAAAGCGCTCGCGGCGTCCCTCCACCTTTCTTCTTCATAAAGAGAATAGGCTTTCCCGAACGCAACTTCCAGAGAGTCCCCGGGACGGATCAGTTCCTGGCTTCTGCAGGAAGCCAGAATTAAAAGTAAAACCAGAAGAGAGGATAATTTTTTCATTCTTTATTTAAAATTCTCGGTTTTTTAAAAAATCAAGCAGTGCAACAAGATCATCTTTATATATCGAATCATCAAATGATTGCAACAGATCAACAGCTTCCTGATAATACGACTCCACTTTAATTTCAGTCTGGCTGATGGCCTCCGTCTGCTCGTAAAGTTGAATCACACGTTGAACATCTGCCGGCGTTGTCTGCTTCCGGGTCAATATATTTAACTCATGTCGCTGGATTTCATTGCTTTGCTCAAGGGCACGGAGAAAAAGATACGTTTTTTTCCCTTCCAGTATATCCCCGCCACGGATTTTTCCGAATTTATCCGGATCTGCGATTACATCCAGAAGATCATCCTGTATCTGAAAGGCCAACCCGATAATCCTGCCCAGCCTGTCAAGCGACTGAAGTCTGGTCTTGTCTGCAGAAGCGACAACCCCTCCCATCACAAGAGATCCGCCGATCAGGGCAGATGTTTTCCCCTCAATCATCTTCAGGTATTCCCCGGTGGTTGCCCCGGCCGACCGCTCAAGTTCCATATCGAGCGCCTGTCCTTCACAGACCACTCTGATGGCATCCAGCAAGGTGTTATAAAGCAGACTGAACTGTTCTTTACCAACGGAGGAATCCTCTTTATAGGCAAGCAGCTGTCGGAATGCTTCCGTGTAAAGCAGGTCTCCGGCAAGAATAGCGACAGGCATGTCCCATTTGGTATGGACTGTCGGTCTCCCCCGCCTCGAAACAGCGTCATCCATAATGTCGTCGTGGACCAGGGTGAAGTTATGAATCAGTTCAACAGAAAGAGCCGCAGGAATCGCTTTTTCCGTCTTCTCACCACACATTCCAGCTGCCAGTAGAGTCAGTACGGGCCTGAAACGTTTACCACCGTTTTCCAGGACATAACGGCAGGGTTCATAAAGGCTGGAAGGTTCCCGTCCGTGCAGGATCCGTTGGAGACGATCCTCTATTGGAGCGACATATTTGCGTATGATATTCAAAAACGAGCCCGGTTATTTACAGCGAATATACAAAACACCCGTTTCCGTTTTCAGACTTTTCGCAGATGAGTTGAATCCAGATCCCCCGGAACCTGACATCCCAAAAGAACCAGTATGGTTTGTAACTGACGTCTCCAGGTTTCAACCATTGTTTCGAGCTCTTTGATTCCGCCGGATTTCAGTGCCATGATAACCGGTTGTGCAACAGCTGTGAAATCAGCTCCCAGGGCCAGGGCTTTAGCCATGTCAAAGGACGTACGCATACCGCCGGAAGCGATCAACTCAAATGCATAGGAGGTCCTGAGTTTCTGTATATCTTCAATGCAGACGGAGGTCGGTATCCCCCAGTCTTCAAACGGATCATACTCTGTTTCCCTCTCCTCATTACCGGTACTGCCTTTAATCCTTAGATTCTCAACCCTGGACCAGCTTGTTCCTCCCGCTCCTGATGTGTCAATAACTTTCACCCCTTTTTCCAGAAGTCTCATGGCGGCATCCCGTGAAATCCCCGCGCCGGTTTCCTTGACTATTACCGGCAATCCGGTACTCTTCACAAGACCGGCAATCCCCTCTTCTATTCCCTCGAAATGATGATCCCCTTCCGGCTGCACCAGTTCCTGGAGTGGATTCAGATGAACAATAACGGCATCTGCCCTTATAGAATCCACCATCCGGGCTAATTTCTCTGCGGTCAAGCCGCCGGTTATCTGGGATCCCCCGATATTGGCTGCTATAAAAGCATCCGGAGCATTTTTCCTTACAACAGAAAAGGATTTGATTTCTGCCGGGTTTTCAAGCATCACCCGCTGACTCCCCACGCCGAACGGCAGGTTAACCTTCTGGCAAAACCGGGCAATCATTGAATTAATCGATTCAGCTTCAGGATGGCCGCCGGTCATTGAGGAAATAAAAAGCGGGAAATAAAATTCTCTGCCCAGCAGAGAAGCTCTGGTGGACACCTGTTCCGGATTTACTTCGGGAAGTGCATTGTGAATAAAATCATATCTTTCGAATCCGGTGCTTTTCCGGTAAAAAACATCCTCCTCCGTGCACAACTCAATGTGATCTGTTTTTCTTTTTTTTATACTCATTGCAGGGTCAGTATCCGGGCTTCAGAGTTGACATTACTGGTGCTGGTTTTCCCATGCAGGTATTTCACAAGTCCGGACGCAGGATTTTCAGCGATATTCCGGGTAAACGGAATTCCGGGTAAACAGATGACAGTGCTATTTACGGGGCTTCCGATAGACGGGAACGTTGGAACAGGCTTCACCATACATCAGCTTTCCTGTGATGGGAAGAAGCATTTTTGTTGCTTCAAGATACGCTCCCGCCGGCACGTCCGCCTTGCTGCAGCCTTTCAGCAAAACAAATTTGTCCGTGTATATACTCCAGTCGAACTGGTTGATTTTCTGTTTCAGCAGTGCCATCCTGGCATCAGATTCATCACCGTATATGATTTCTTCTGCATAGGGACCTGCATGCGCTGTTACCAGCATCCAGGCCCAGGACGGAATAATGGCGTCGGATGTGCACGTTACCGCCAGCCACTCCCCTTCGTATTGGGACCAGTCATGGGAATTAAGATGATCCCTGAATTCACTCTCTTTGAGAATCATTTCCTTAAAGAGAAACTGCCGGATATCCAGGACGTTCACAGAAACCCCTTTGAGAAATTCCTCGAGGTCAACTGTTTCCAGTCTGGACGCCTTGATCTTGTTTACAATTTCACTCATAGCTGCTAAAGAGAAAAGGATTCACCGCAGGAGCAGGTTCGTGCGGCATTGGGATTTTGAAAATGGAAGCCCTGCCCGTTGAGACCGTCTGTATAATCAAGCTGAGTGCCTGCCAGATACAGAAAGCTCCTCATATCCACCACGATTTGTATACCATTGTCATCGAACTGTTCATCATTGTCGCGGATGACGATTTCCGTATCGAAATCGAGGTCATAAGTCAGTCCTGAACAGCCTCCGCTTTTAACAGAAACCCGGAGTACAGAGTCCTCCGGTATATCTTTTTCACTCTGAATCTGACGAATCCGTCTGGCCGCCCTGTCACTAATTTTAATCTCTGACACGCAATACCTCCTTTTAGACTGCAACTACCTGCAATTCCGGATCAATTCGTTTAATCATGCTTTCAATAGCATACAAAGTACCTGACGTTGCCGTGGGGCAGGTGCCGCAGGCTCCCTGGTAATGTACTTTGAGCCTGTTGCCGTCCAGACCGAGGATTTTTAAACCACCGCCATCAGCAAGAAGATAAGGCCGCACCTGATCATCGAGCAACTGGTTTATTTGCTGGAGTCTCGGGTCATTGGATTCCTGTACCTCTTTGGTGGCATGTACTTCTTCATCCTCCCCGGCATTCAGTATCGGCCGGGCTTCGCGGATCGGAGGGGCCAGCTTTCTGAGGAGTTCCGACCACACGGCTTTCCCGTCCTGGGTGACTGTGACGAACCGGTCAACATAATAGATATTGATTACATGGTTGATTGCAAACAGTGCTTCCGCAAGCTCATCACCCTCCGCTTCACTCATGTTCTCAAAAGATCGGGTTGTCCCGTTGGTAAGGGGCTCGCCCAGAACAAATCGCATGGCATCGGGATTAGGGGTTCGTTCTATTTCTTTAATTTTAGGCATATGCGTTTGATTTTAAGTCTATAACGATTATGAGAAAGGTATATTTAATTAACTGGTCTGCAGATAATTAAAACCTTATTCAAAAAATTCTTTCACATAGGTTAATCCGTCAATAAGCCGGTCCACATCTTCTTCATTATTGTAAAATGAGAAAGAGGCTCTTGCAGTGGCCGGCAGTCCGTACCGTTTCATAAGCGGCTGTGCGCAATGGTGGCCGGTTCTTACCGCTACTCCCTGCTCGTTGAGAATGGTTCCGACATCATGGGCATGAATGTGATCAAATACAAAGGATATGACAGAGGCCCTGTCCCTTGCTTCTCCAATGATTCTGATACCGTCGACCGACTGAATTTTTTCAAGTGCATAGTCCAGAACCTGCCGCTCACGGGCGGATGTCTGGTCCATGCCTATCCGGGTCAGGTAATCGATGGCTGCTCCCAGGCCTATACATGCGGCGATTGGCGGAGTTCCCGCTTCAAATTTAAACGGAGCGATGTTATAAGTGGTCTTTTCAAAACTTACCTTGTCAATCATATCCCCTCCCCCTCTGTAGGGAGGCATTCGATCCAGGTGTTCCTTTTTTCCGTAAAGAATACCGAACCCGGTGGGGCCGCACATTTTATGAGCCGAAAATGCATAGAAATCACATCCGATATCCTGTACGTCAACCGGTTGATGAGGTACCGCCTGGGCACCGTCTATCAATACCGGTGTTCCATTACTGTGGGCCAGACGGGTTATCTCCTTAACCGGATTTACAGTTCCAAGGGCATTCGAAACATGTGAAATGGCCACCATTTTTGTTTTCCGGCCGAGCAGATCGCGGTATGCCCCGATATCCAGTTCCCCCTGATCGGTAACAGGTATGACCCGGATTACAGATCCTGTCTGTCCGGCAATCATTTGCCACGGTACGATATTTGCGTGATGCTCCATTTCGGAGAGCACTATTTCGTCTCCCTCCGAAAAGGCCATGCGGCCATAACTGTTGGCGACCAGGTTAATGGAATCGGTTGTTCCTGTTGTATAGACAATCTCGTTTTCACTGCCCGCGTGTATGAAATCCCGCACTTTGAACCGTGTGGATTCATAGGAATCAGTCGCCTGCTGACTTAATGTATGAATACCGCGATGGACATTGGCATGTTCCAGCCGGTGGTAGAGATCCAGACGATCGGCTACCTGCCGGGGCATCTGGCTTGACGCGGCATTATCCAGGTAAACAAGTTTTTTGCCGTTGACATCCGAATCCAGAACAGGAAAATCATCCCTGATTTTTCTGAAGTCGACGGATGGCGATATGGACTGAACAGCCTGTTTCATGCAAGAACTTCTTGTGTAAGTTCGGTGGTGGTATACCGTTTTACTTCGTCGATAAGAAGCTTGTGTACCGATTCCACCTTGATATTTTCTATGGTTTCGAGGGCAAAGGCATAGGTCAGAACCTCCTTTGCCTTCTGCTCGGTCATTCCCCGGCTTTGCAGGTAAAACACATGTTCCGGGTCGAGCTGCCCGATGGTTGCTCCATGTGAACAAAGAACATCATCCGCAAAAATTTCCAGTTGCGGCTTCGTATTAACCAGACCGTTGACAGACAACAGCAGATTTCTGTTTTCCTGGAATGAATCAATTTTCTGGGCATCTTTCCGGACAAAAATTTTGCCGTTGAAAATGGAATGCGCATTCCCTTTGACCACGACCTTGTGAAGCTGATGACTTTCAGCATGTGAAAACCGGTGATCCATAACAGAATGGGTATCTGCAATCTGATCGCCGTCAATCAGTACAAGTCCGTCGAGTGTAAAGGAGACTTCCTCGTCTTCCTGTATAATCCTGGGTTCATTCCGGGTCAGATGTCCGCCCAGTGAAATGGTATAGGAATGATACTCTGCATTTTTTCCGATATAGGTTGCCGGCCTGGATACATGCACCGCCTTCAGACTGTCCCGCTGAATCCGCACGTGATGAATGTGGGCTTTGCCGTGAACCTTGAATTCAGATACCGGTATCGTCATATACTTGTTGTCACCGGTCCCGATGTGATCTTCAATGATAGTCGCATCGGCGTTCTCCTCTGCAACCACCAGCAATCTCGGTGTCGCAATAAAGGCTTTTTCGGATTCGGAATAGAGATTCAGAATCTGGATTGGCGCATCTACAGTACTTTTTTCAGGCAGGTAAATGAAACCGCCGTCTTCAAAAAAACTGCCGTTAAACTGGACGAAAGGATCATTTTCATAGTCGGCAAGTTTATTGAGGTACTTCTCTGCGGCCGGCCGGGTGACGTTGTCAGAAAGATTGCCGACAATCACTCCTTCCGGAAGGTTCTCCACGGAAGAGAGTTCCCTGTTGTAAGATCCGTTCACAAAGACAAGCCGCGTATTTTCCGATTCCGGAATAAAATACTGCTCCGGATCCGAAACAGGCCTGGTCCCCGACTCACTCAGCGGATGGAATTCCGTACGGGTTATCGGTTTCAGGTTCAGAAACCTCCAGTCTTCATCTCTGGATGTCGGAAAGCGTGTATTATTCAGCTTTTCAACACTGCTTTCACGGATATGTTTCAGTTCCGGATTCACCGGCACCTTTATGCGGGAAGCCAGATCGTGCAAAACGGAATTTTCCACCTTACTCGGTTGTCCCATCACTTTACCTCGCCATTTACAGTTGCATACGCATCAAGCCACTCATAACCCTTCTCTTCAAGCTCATAGGCAAGGGTTTTATCTCCGGATTTCGCAATTTTTCCACCGATCATAACATGCACAAAATCAGGCTCGATGTAGTTCAGCATACGCTGATAGTGGGTTACCAGAACGACCGCATTCTCTTTGGTATGCAGTTTCTGGATACCGTCCGCCACAATTTTAAGGGCATCAATGTCCAGGCCGGAATCGGTTTCGTCCAGGAAGGACAGTTTTGGGTTGATCACCGCCATCTGAAAAATTTCGTTGCGCTTCTTCTCGCCGCCGGAAAATCCGGTGTTTACAGCACGTTCGAGGAATTCCCGTTTCATCTGGACTAGCTCCAGTTTTTCGGTGATATAATCATCGAACTCAAGCGGATCCAGTTCTTCCCTTCCCCTGGAGGCGGCAATCGTGTTGTACGATTCACGCAACAGAGTGTTGTTGGTCACGCCGGGAACTTCAACCGGATACTGGAAGGCAAGGAATATTCCGCGGTGGGCTCTTTCGTCGGGGTCCAGTTCGAGGACATCCTCTCCCTCGAATAAAATCTCCCCCGCCGTCACTTCATATTCCGGATGGCCGGCAACAACCTTTGACAGCGTGCTTTTTCCGCTTCCGTTGGGACCCATGATGGCGTGTACTTCCCCTTTATTGATCCTGAGGTTGACGCCTTTCAGGATTTCCGATCCTTCACCTTCTACTTCTACATGTAAATTTTTAATCTCTAACACAATTCCGTGATTTTAAAGTTAACAGGTTGTTATGAATCAATAGTAAACAAATTATCAACCAACACTACCTTCCAGCTTGATACCCAACAACTTGTTTGCCTCAACAGCAAATTCCATCGGCAATTCCTTCAGGACCTCTTTGCAAAAGCCGTTTACAATCAATGAGATCGCATCATCTTCACTCAGGCCTCTCTGCTGCAGATAGAAAATCTGGTCTTCCCCCACTCTTGAGGTGGTTGCCTCGTGTTCTATTTGTCCGGTGGGATTGGCTGATTCGATGTACGGAAACGTATGAGCCCCGCACGTCTGTCCAATCAGCATCGAATCGCACTGGGAATAATTGCGGGCATTATCAGCCTTCTTGCTGAACTTCACCTGTCCGCGGTAGCTGTTGTTGGAGTGCCCGGCGGAAATCCCCTTCGATATAATGGTGCTCTTCGTATTTTTGCCAAGATGGATCATTTTGGTACCGGTATCCGCCTGCTGCCTGTGGTTGGTTACCGCTACAGAATAAAACTCGCCGATGGAATTATCTCCCTGGAGGACGACACTCGGATATTTCAGTGTGATGGCCGAACCCGTTTCCAGCTGGGTCCAGGAAATTTTTGAATTATCTCCCTTGCATATGCCCCGTTTGGTGACAAAATTGAAAATTCCGCCTTTCCCGTCTTCATCTCCGGCATACCAGTTCTGGATCGTGGAGTATTTGATCTCCGCATTGTCAAGAGCAACCAGTTCAACAACCGCTGCATGCAATTGATTCTGATCGTACATGGGGGCGGTACAGCCTTCCAGATAACTGACATGACTGTTCTCTTCGGCAATAATGAGTGTCCGCTCAAACTGGCCGGAATCCATATTGTTGATACGGAAATAGGTGGACAGTTCCATCGGACAGATCGTATTCTTCGGCACATAGCAGAAAGATCCGTCAGAAAATACAGCCGAATTGAGTGCTGCATAGAAATTATCTCTCACAGGTACCACGGAGGCCATATACTTTTTAACAAGTTCGGGATATTCCCGCACAGCCTCTGATATCGAACAGAAAATCACTCCTGCTTCGGCAAGTTTCTCCTTGAACGAGGTAAAAACGGAGACACTGTCGAATACGGCATCAACCGCAACACCGGCAAGCATCTTCTGCTCATCCAGTGGGATTCCCAGCTTGTCATAGGTCTCTTTTATCTTGGGATCAATATCCTCAAGACTTTCAACCTCCGGCCTGTTCTTGGGAGACGAATAGTACTGAATGTTCTCGAAGTCAAGCTCATAGCTGGCATTGAACCAATCAGGCTCTTCCATTTTTTTCCATGCCCGGTAGGCCTTGAGCCTGAATTCCAGCAGCCACTCCGGCTCTTTTTTAACAGCTGAAAGTTTGCGAATGATATCTTCATTCAGCCCTTTCGGAAAATCATCGTATTCGATATCGGTTGAGAAACCATACTTGTATTCCTCGTCCATCATCGACTCTAATACCTTGGTCTCACTCATATCTTTGTAAAATTTGAGAATTATGGGACACTATCGTGCATCTGCTGCAAGAGTGCCTCAAAAAGATCCACTCTTTATTCTTATTTGGAATGAATCAATATAAGCAAAAATAACTCCTTCTTAAACATTTAATAACAGTTTCTGATGTGGGATCAGAGGGCATTTCCGGGGGTTTGGAGTCAGGCCGGCCGGGCTCCTACCAGCAGGAAAACAGAAAGAACCGTAAATGCCAGCCCCAGCCACTGATTCCGGTTCAGGCTGTCTCCCCAATACCAGATCCCGAGGATCGTTGCTCCGATTACTGAGAATAGGTTTACAGCGGTATAGACAACCCCACCGGTCAGGAAAGTCAGTGCCTCGATCAGAAAAAAGGCTGAATAAAAATTAGGTACGCCTATCGTAATACCCAGCAAAACTTCCTGCCAACTGAATTCCGAAACCGGGTGGCGGGTGCATGTCGTCATGAGACCAACAAGGAGAGCCGTCAGAAAAACAAATCCCAGAAATTGCTCTTTAGCCACTATTCCGGAAAAATCGGCTTCAAATATTTTCAGGGAAGAATCCCCTACACCGGTAAACAGGAATAACAGAATCAGCAGCCATGAGGTATGGCCGTACCTTTTAAGCAGATTTTTTTTATCCGGGACAAGCAGTATCAGAGTAAAAAAGGCGAAAAGCACACCGGCCCACTGTCTGACCGGCAGATATTCATGATACCAGAGTGTGGAAAGCAGAACGGGAATGATGAGGGAAATTCTCATGGCGGCAACACTTATCCCCACTCCGTTGCGGTCTACCGATTTGCTGTAGATGAAGAAATTGGCTATAAAAAATACCCCGGCTACAGCTGCCAGGAGGAGGATCGGAAGAAGATCCGCCGCAGCCTGTACCGGCGGTATGCCCGAAATCAGGAACGCGAAACAGGCTGCTGCAGCATAATTGACCGTCAGCACGCGAAGAGTATTCAGTTTTTTGAACTCATTGTATTTAAGCAGGTGAGCCACAAAGACAGTACATCCGGAACTCATCAGAATATAAATCCAGGGCAGCATGACTAATTTTCCAGATTTATCGACAGATTGCCGTATGCCTGAATTGTCTGGGGCCGGTCGTACAGACGCCGGCTCGTATACTCTACCTGGTTTTCAACATGGCGAACCAGTTCGGACAAGGTCGTCTTCCTCTGCTGCAGTGCCTGGGCTACAAAATAGGGAAAGATATGATGGTACCGGTTTTCATAGCGAAGACTTTCAAACAGCCCGGAAGTCTGATCGGGCCTGGAACTGAAAACAAGTGCCGAATTTTCATTTTGAGCAGAGACACTGCCGGCGATCTGCCTGTACGCATCCGTACTGTTACTGCCTGAAGCTGGCTTATGCGGTGGTGCGAACTGAAGATCCATAAATGCCACCATTTTCTCCGCGTCCCCTGAAGCAAGTCCCGACAGGATTTCCTCAAGGTCCACAGTACTGACATTACCGTTTTCATCGTGATGAACGAGGGAAACTCCCGCTTCCGGCCCCTCTCCCTCCAGCTTTGCGAATCCGCTTATATACGCATAGACTGTCGATGAAGTATCCGTATCCACTTCCTCCATCGCCTGGGCAAAGCCGGCTTCGCCAATAATTTCGCGATTATGCATTCGGGACGAGGCTACTCCGAGAGACTCCCTGAAATAAAGTTCCATTAATCTTAAATCCCGTTCAAGGTACCTGCGGATACCGAGCTGGTTATTGCGGTGGTTACTGAACAGAACGGCAACATCCGTGGTACTTTCCGGCTTCAAAACCGGCGTCGAAAATTCGATATCCAGTTCACCAAAAGGCACCTCATCTACAGTAAAAATTGACGGATCCTCGATAATCTGTTCTTCTTTCCAGTGAATTTCTCCGGATTCCCGGGCTATAAATAAATTTGACCCCCCAAGCCGTACCTGGTACCACCTTTCATCAGAATTGTCAATCAGGATCAGCTCGCTGCCGTTGCCCACTTCCGTAAATGCCGGCGATTCATCATAGACCGGACGGTTTCTCAACTCCGCGACCGGGGTGGACACGACGATCACAGGACTCATAAAGGAAGAAACAGGTATCGAAAACCGATTCTCTTCATCCCGCTGGATAATCGTCACGTCAAGTTCTCCCGGATCCATTCCCGTTATTGGCCTGTCAATAAGACTGGTCAGCCGGATATTCAGCCCGTTTTCACCAAAGGTACTGTAGGATTCCTGCATCAGAGAGTCACCTTTGTAAGTCACCCCGACATGCACTTCCACACCCCCTTCCCGGACTGCCCCGGTCGTATCCGATATCATCACGGAACCGCTTCTCCGCAGATATTTGGTTTCACCTGTCCGGATGGCCTCGCCTACAGGCTTCATGTTGGTCAATGCAATCGTTGACAGCAGAACTCCTGTAGTGTTAAGAGCCAAGGCTTGTTTTCTGGAAAAATTCTCGATAAATCCGTCTGTATTTCCCGCATAAAAGGCAATTGAAGCCCCCAGGGTTCCGAGAAGTGCAAAACCCCATTTGGGCCGGTACTGCTGCACTGTCCGCTCGACAAGTATCCGGCGGGTATATTCAAATTCATCAATACGGTACAGATTCAGATTCAGGAAAGGATTGGAAACTGAAACTGAATCGTCTTTCAGGACCTTGAAACGGGAACGGACCAGCTCCGGCTCCTGTCTCTCATCGACAGCCTGAAGATCAGTTACGGCCCAGCGTGTGCTGGTACACTGAATGGCAGAGAGCAGAAACAGTCCGATAAACAGGAACCGTGACAGATATTGCATTTTAAATCCTGATAGTTGCCCCTATGCCCAGCAGGTGCCGCCATTTCCAGGCAGGGTCGCTGCCGGGCTCCGACAGCCAGAACGGCACCTCGTAACGAATTACAAATCCCCTGGGCTTTCCAAGATAATCCGGAATATTGACGGAAAGAGCCAGCCCCGCACCTGCATTCGCATACAGGCCGTCCCTGCCGGGTGTATGTCCACCGGCAAAAGCCGCGTCAGAGAAAGCATATGACCGGAAGGAAAGGAATTCGGAAATCCGGGGATCTCCGCGTATGACCGTCTGCAATGGGTTCGGCACATCCAATTCAACGTTCATTGCAGCCGAAGACGCATACAGCACCGGCACCCCGTCACGGACCGAACCGGCATCCGGGTCTGTGTATCCCCTCACATTGGGACCTCCGGAAAAATGTACGGCGCCATTTCTGACCCAGCCGGCCGGCACGGTCCCTTTTGCCCTGGACAGCCTGCTGTCCAGGGTGCTTATTTCCGGTCCGGAGCTGAGCAGCAGCCTGTACTCCGGATAGGTATTTTCACTTACGGTTTCACCATAAGCCCGGATCCTGATTTCCCAGCTTTCACGGATGTGTATTTGCTGTGTGGCCGCCACTGCTGCAGTATAAAAAAAAGGGCCGGACGTATTGATACGCGAAGACAGGTCCAGATTGAAATAACCCGCACTGTTCAGATGCTGATGTGCCAGACGGGGACCGACCAGGCCTTTCAGGTCGTCACTCCACAGCTCAGGAAAAACGGCATATTCATGGTTGAATCTTTTCTCCAGGCTGAAGCCGAGGCTGGCCTCCCAGTAGGTCATGTAGTCAAAAAGATCCTGCCATCTTTTACGGACAGAAATCCCGTGTTCGAAATATCCTTCGCTTACGGATGAAGACAGCTGCACATTGAACTCGCTGCCATAATCAGACAGTGCGGGAACAGGTTCTGTATACGTCGACGAATAGGAAACGGGGAGGTCGGGAAACCAGGTGCCGAGCCAGACACCGGCATCGAGGCGGTGAGGGCTTTCATCAGGGAGTCCGGGGACTCTGCCTCTCAGCACCATCCCGAGACGAATTCCATCCACGTCATTGTACCAGAGATCCGGTCGTGCCGAAACATCATAACTCTGGCCGAACTGACCGTACGCAGGAAGAGCAAGCAAGAATAGAAAAAGAGTCAGGTATGATCGAATTCTATTATCCAATCCTGTAATATCCGTTTATTGATAACAATACTGTTAATACAAGCTATAATCCTTTTTTGTTCAGGCCAAAAAATATACGAGCCGGCGTTTCCCGCTTCAACCCACCGGAATTCTGTATGCTCGTCATCAAGAACAATGGCCGGATCGCCGGTTATTTCCGCTGCAAAGACCGGTATTAGATGTACCTGGTCTGTTTTCGGCTCGTAGAAATGATTAATGGTGGGAACGCTCCAGAACAGGTCAGGGATGAGGCCTGTCTCTTCCTTCAGCTCCCGCAGAGCCGCCTGCCAGTGTGTTTCCCTGTCGCCGGCCTTCCCGCCGACCATTCGCCACTGGCCGCCGTATATTTTCCCGCCGGCTCTCCTCATCAGAAGAAAAGAAAGAATCTGTTCTTTCTCCTGATACACATAGAGGTCAATCAGACGTTTCGACGGTTGCTCCATAAGCTCACCTGATCTGCTCCCTGAAATAGTTGAGGGTTCTCGACAGCCCTTCCTCCCGGCTGAATACGGGTTCCCAGTCCAGTATTTCTTTTGCTCTGAATATATCCGGCTTTCGTACCTGCGGATCGTCCTTGGGGAGTTCCGTGTGCGTAATCCTGCTTTTGGAACCGGTCAGTTTTACAATCTCTTCGGCAAATTCAAGTATCGATATTTCCTGCGGATTACCGATATTCAGGGGTTCTGCATAATTGCTGTTTGCCAGTCTGTAAATCCCTTCAACAAGATCATCGACATATGTAAAAGACCGGGACTGCGAACCATCCCCGAATACGGTAATATCTTCATTTCGCAATGCCTGTCTCATAAAAGTGGGAAGTGCTCTGCCGTCATCAAGACGCATCCTGGACCCGTAGGTATTGAATATCCGGGCAATTCTCGTATCAATTCCATGATACCGATGGTAAGCCATTGTCATCGCTTCAGCAAAACGTTTGGCTTCATCGTAGACGCCCCGGTAACCGATGGGATTCACATTTCCCCAATAGGTCTCAGGCTGGGGATGAACCATTGGGTCCCCGTATACTTCACTTGTAGATGCGAGCAGAAATCTTGCCTTCTTCTCCTTGGCCAGGCCGAGGGCCTTGTGAGTTCCCAGGGAACCGACTTTCAGGGTCTGGATAGGCATCTCCAGATAATCAATAGGGGAAGCGGGGGAAGCAAAATGAAGGATCAGGTCCAGCTGCCCTTTTATATGAATAAAGTTGGTTACATCATATTCCACAAAGCTGAATGAACGATTATCGAACAGGTGGTCGATATTCATGGTACTTCCGGTAAGAAGGTTGTCCATACATACCACTTCAAACCCTTCTTTAAGAAATCGGTCACTGAGATGTGATCCCAGAAAGCCCGCGCCTCCGGTAATCAGAACCCTTTTTTTATCCCCCATATCCTGCATCCGTTACCGGTTTTCCCGGGTTTTATATTGACAGGAAGTTATTCACCCTTTTGCCGGTCTGATCCCCTTCAGGCATTCACGGCAGGTCTTCCCACGCTTATATATTTTAAATTGGCTTCGGCAGTTCGTTTTAGATCATAAAGATTCCGGCCGTCAAATATGAGCGGCTCTTTCATATGATCAGCAAATTTATCAATGCTTGGACGACGGAATTCATTCCATTCAGTACAGATAATCAAAGCGTCAACACCATCAATGGCCCCATCCTGGGTTTCCACGAACTCCATGGCCTCCAGGGTAAGAGGGTCGGCAGTACGTTTAAATGTCTCGATGGCCTCAGGATCATAGGCTTTCATGACGGCTCCCGCCTTTGCCAGCTCTCTTGTAATGTAGAGAGAGGGAGCTTCCCTGACATCATCTGTTTCCGGCTTGAAGCTCAATCCCCATATCCCGAACGTCTTTCCCCTGATGTCACCGCCGTAATATCCCAGAATTTTTCCGACTATGGATAACTTCTGCTTTTCATTAACCTGCATCACAGAGTCAAGGATTCGGAAATCATAGCCGTTTTCTGCAGCGGTATAGTGTATCGCCTGGACATCTTTTGGAAAACAGCTTCCCCCGTACCCGATTCCCGCAAAAAGGAACCGTTTGCCAATCCGGCTGTCGGTCCCGATTCCCCTGCGGATATCGTCTACATTGGCTCCAACACGTTCACAGATATTGGCTATTTCATTCATAAAAGAAATCTTAGTGGCAAGCAGGGAGTTTGCAGCATATTTGGTTAATTCGGAACTCTTCTCATCCATTATGATGATCGGATTGCCGCTGCGGACAAAAGGCTCATAAAGTCGCTTCATAATTTCGGCGGCGCGATCGCTTGACGTGCCGATGACCACCCGTTCAGGTTTCATAAAATCTTCCACTGCCGCTCCTTCACGAAGAAATTCCGG
>JBBDRV010000145.1:0-5677 GCA_040905285.1 Balneolaceae bacterium
CAATACGGTGATGGGTAGTAGTGGTGGATAGTACAGAGCCCCGCTTTTTATTTGAAATCCTGTCTGTGGGAGCTGAACCACGCCTAAGCTACATATCGCTTTTATTTGAATCAAGATGAATTACAGGTTCGAGGGTTACAGGATCACCGTTATGTGCATTTTCCGTGGCATTTATAAACGATGAACGGGACATGGCCAAGGCACCGGTTTTATAGCTGAGTCATTTCTATCCACCCGCTGCAATAAGCGCCCGGCAGTATTCCGAATCTTCAAAAATGTCCCCGCTTTCAGGGATTACCCGTAGCTGATCATGCTGTCGAGCTTGTCATCGATAAACTTGGCTTCTTCGGATGATAGGCTGATGTCTGCAGCCCGTGCATTTTCTACCGCCTGATCCGGATTACGTGCACCTGCAAGTGCAATGGTGATACCAGGCTGCCGGATCGTCCACTGAAGGACAAGTTGAGCCAGGGTGCTTTCCTTCTGCCTGGCGATGGGTTTGATTTCATCCAGGAATTTATTGGTGTGCCGGATATATTCATCCGTAAAGTATTTGCCTCCGGCGCGGTTGTCTCCTTCATTAAAGGGATAACCGGGGTACATTTTTCCCGTCAGCAATCCCCGCTGGAGAGGGCTGTACGCCAGAATCCCTTTTTTAATTTTCCGGCAGTAGGGGATGAGATCTTCTTCAATATCCCGTCTGACCATACTGTAGGGAAGCTGGTTGGAAGCGACTTCGAGAACATTTTCAGCTTTTTTCATCTGTTCGACAGTGAAATTGCTGACACCCGCTTCACGAATTTTCCCTTTTTCTTTCAACCGGAGGAAAGCTTCCATTGTCTCTTCAACCGGGGTTGTGCTGTCTGGCCAATGAATCTGGTATAAATCGATATAGTCTGTTTTTAACCGGCGAAGGCTGTCTTCACATTCTTTAATGATGCTTTCTTTTCCGGCATATCGGTAAATTTTTATATCATTACCCTCATTATCTTTGCTCCTGGAGGCAAACTCCCCCTTTTCAACATCCCATCTGACGCCGCCTTTGGTCAGAATCTGTAGTTGGTCCCGGGGCAGGTCCCGTACAGCTTCACCGACTATTTTTTCACTCAGCCCCTGACCGTAGACGGCTGCGGTATCTATCGACGTTACACCGTGGTCAAAGGCTGCCCGTATGGCTTCAGCAGCGGCTGTTTGTTCCGTACCACCCCACATCCACCCGCCGATGGCCCACGCTCCAAAGGTAACAACTGAAAGATCAAGATCCGTTTTTCCGAGCTTTCGGTATTTCATAGGGTAAAGTCTCTGTTTGAATTGTTAATCCAACTGTGGATCCGCTAATATTCGGGGTGAGAATGTTATTTTCCAAAACTGAACTATAAAAAAATTACGCTGCCATAAAAAAACCGCGCTGCCATAAAAACCGTGCGACCCTATAAAGTGACTGCGGGGCTGCCGCAGTGCTGCATCGAGCAAAAAAATCAGAATCCCGAAGGAAAACGAATAGGGATGCAGACTTACGGTGCCCTGGTTTACGAGGTAAATTAACGTGGCTTTGTTATTACAGACGATCTGCCGAATGGAGCCACCCTCTTTTTTTTCACTTTGACAGTGTCTATCCATCCCGGAAAATAATCCGGACATTCCTTTTGATAAAATCCTTTGCCTTCTATGCCATCCGGAAAGCGACTGAGGGTAAGGGGACGATTCCGGATAAAGGGCAGCAGATAGTCGGCGATTCTGTCATAGTACCGGATCAGATCACCTTTCGAAATCCCCCGTTCGGGGAAAAATATCTTATCCCGGTTACTAATCTCTACCGTATGAGAATCGATTTGCATAAAGCGCCCACTTCCTGACCATCCCACTCTGACTATGCTGTCCGCTATACCGGTTGCTGTATCCGGAGGTCCTCATGGCTTCAGTCAGGTTTCCCTGATAATCTCCAGTACCTCGTCTCTTGATTTGCCCAGCCGCTTCTGAATGCGGCCGACCAGTTCGTCCTCTTTCCCGTCGACATACTGGAGGTCGTCTTCAGTCAGTTCACCATATTGTTGTTTTAGCTTGCCTTTAGCTTCATTCCAGCTGCCTTTTATTTGTAAATCAGCCATAAGAATCTCTCTTCTTGTTTAATTAAATGTTTGCAGGTCATAAGCCTGTCTTATCGGTATCAGGATCTCACTTGTGATTAAGACAACATCGATTCCGTCAACCTTGTTCCACCGGAGGATATTTACTGCCGTCATATTCTCCCGGCATTTTTCCAGTGAGGATCCCTGACGAACTAAATGATATTAACGGATGTTTGGCTTCTACCGGAATAAGCAGAGTATGTGTTATGTACGGAATAAGCAGATTATGCCAGGGAATTGAAAAAGAGGAGATCTTCAGGGACTGAATTGTTGCGACAGGGACCCGCCGCGCATTAACATTCGACGGTATATGCTATCACCTAAACAACAGATGCGTACAGCACCGTGAACCGGTGAACGGTCAATGCGATTGAACTGCCAGCCCCCAACAGATGAATGCTGAACTACAGATAATTCCCCGTCTCCTTTCAGCGTTAGCCATCGGCATTCTGATCGGTATTGAAAGAGGGTGGAGCGGAAAACAGGAGGATGAAAATGACCGGGTGGGAGGCATAAGAACCTTTAGTCTGATTGGGCTGCTGGGCGGCATTTGGGCGCTTTTAAGCGATGAAGCCGGAAACCTGGCACTCGTGCTGGCTTTTTTCACGGTAACCGTCCTGGCAATCACCTCATATATCGTGGATACCCGGAAAAGCGGAGATATCGGCACCACTACTGTTTATGCCAAAATGCTCACCTTTGGTCTGGCTTCATGGGCCTGTCTCGGATACCCCATGTATGCCCTGGGAACAACTGTCTTTGTGGTCGCTATTTTAGGGACAAAGCCGGTGATCCATACATGGCTCCACAGTCTCAGACGGGAAAAAATTTATACAGGCATCAGAATACTGATTGTCAGCCTGATTCTGCTGCTCGCCCTGGTTATTATAATCAGTGAGACCACAGGGGAATGATGAATCCCGCCGTGTTCCACTGTGCCAAAATCTCATCCTGCTCTCTTTCTGTTCCTAAGTCCGACAGACTGCCCCGTTATTTAACGACCTCCAGGACGACCTCCAGATCCTTGTTCAGTTCTTCGGCGTAGTACAGGATAAGGTCCATTTTGTAATTTTCCGGAGAAACCTTTCCCGAAATAATTTCGGTCATGATACGGTTGCTGAGCATATAAGAGGCAGCATGTTTACCATGTTTTTCCGCTATCCTTTTCTTTATCGGGTCCAACAGGGTATTTCTGATTCTGTTGATTCTGGACTGTTCTTTTTTCTTTGCAAGAGATTCCTCGTCGCTGAGAGGCTTGATTGCCGGTTCTGATGCAGACAGACCGGTGTGTTGAGCTTCCCGGATACTTCTGTCTACCAGGTCCGACAATTTCTCCCTGTAGGCGCCGTTCCGGACAGCTTTGAAAATACCTTTTGTTTTGTTCCACCCGGCCAATTTTTCCGGATTTTTTGCTATATCGGTCAGATACCCCTTGTCAATTATCTGATAACTGGGACGGTTATAATACTTTGCCAGATCTTCACGATAACTCATCAGCTGTTTGAATACATGCCATTCCTGTTCGGTCAGTCCGCTTTTATCTTTTTCCTTGAGGAAACGGTTATCAGCCTCTTCTGAATAATTCAACTCATCAAATACTGCATTTTCTTCCGCAATCCAGGAAGTGATATTCTTTTTAATGGCCTCTTCCAGAAGAACCTTTTTTATTTCGGGCAGATGTATTACATCCTGCGCTGCATACATCTTCTGTTCTTCGGACAGAGGCCTCTTATACCAGTTGCTGGTCTGGGATGACTTTCCGGCGTCAATCTTCAGAATATCAGCCAGAAGGCTCGTGAGAGAAGAAGGGGGATAATTCAAAAGCCCGGTCGCTATACTTATATCAAAAATGTTCCTGGGAAAGCAGCCCAGGGAATGCAACAGTCGCAGGTCTTCCCCGAAAGCAAACACCACTTTCTGTATCTGATCATTTTCCAAAACAGGAAACAGCTCTTCAATATCCAGCTTCTCACTCAGGGGATCTATCAGATAACAGGATCGGCCGGAGTAGATTTGTACCAGGCAGAGATTGAATCCATACCGATACCTGTTTTTATCAAATTCCAGATCAACAGCAATTTCTTCAGACCGGTTAAGGGCAGAAATACAGGTTTTAAGTTTCCTGTTACTGTTTATATACTGTGGGTTCATATTTTTTAAAATTTCTGTTGCAGGTAATGTAAAAAAGGGCCAACCGCTGTTCTGTTCCTGCCAGCCGGATCCACCCGGTCCGGCATCGGCAAACCATTGCCAAGGTAAAAATCCAGCCGGAGACGACAAAGGCAATAATGCCGGAAAGGGAAGGGCCGCCGGTGCAATCCCGGAAAAGTTATTCCTGTTCAGGACGATAGAGGGAAAGGGCATTTCTGTAAAGCACGTCCCCGGCTTTTTTCGCTCCAAGCACATTTACTATCCGGCAGAGATCCCCGTCCTCATAGGGGCGGGGAGCGCGCGTGGACGGCAGGTCGGTTCCGAATATCAGGGCTCCGGGGTTGGCTTTATAGATAATACGGATGGCTTCAGCCGCGTCGAAATCTATTCGTCCGAACCCGGTCGCTTTAACGTGGGCGCCCTGTTCAACAAGCTTGAGAAGCGTACTGAAACCCGCTTTTGAAAGTCCGAGATGATCGATGCAAATTGAAGGAAGCCTGGCCAGGGTAGTGGACATTTCAGCTAATAAACCTGAATCCACGTAGAGTTCCGTATGCCATCCGGCAACGTCGTAAACCTTTTCTGCCATCTTTTCAAGAGAACGTACATGTATACAACTGCCGCGTCTCAAATTGATCCGGACACCTCTGATTCCCGCCTTGTCCAGTGCAATCAGGTAATCTTCTGAAACGTCGGGTGGCAGGTGGGTAATACCTACAAAACCCGGCCCGAGTTTTCGGAGGGCGTTTATTAAAAACCTCTGGTCCGTTCCCTGAAAGGAACCGGAAACAACGGCTCCCCCGCACAGATTGTATCTTTTTGTCCGCTCCAGGTAATCCTCACAGGTAAATTCATCAGGGATAAAACCCTCATTGAAGATAAGCGGATACCGTTTGTCAATAATATGGAGATGGGCATCAAATATCCGGGTTTCGGTAATCTCCATGCTGGACATGGTCTGGGTCTGAGTTGTTCCTGGCCTGAGATTGTCAGTAAAAAAGACAGGGTTTAATGACGATGTTCCCCGGGACCTTCCGAAAAAACATAAAAACGAATGCGGGGAATCACCGGTTGTAATTTAGGCGGATATGAACAAAAGGCAATATGTACAGGTTCGTCCGCATTTACGTTTTCCCCCGGATGCCGACCGGGCGAAGCGGATTGTAGGCAGGACCTTCCAGCACCGTTCCGTCAGGTGAGAACCTGCTTGCATGGCACGGACAATCCCAGGTTTTTTCTGCATTGTTCCAGTGAACAATACAGGCCATGTGGGTACAGACAGCAGAACATGATGAGAGGTGACCTTCATCATTTTTGTAAACGGCAATTTTTTCACCGTTTTTTTCAACTACCTGACCCTCTCCGGGTGCAATATTTGCCAGGTCCTTATCATCTAT
>JBBDRV010000146.1:0-31614 GCA_040905285.1 Balneolaceae bacterium
GGCATTTCCTGTAAGGCCGGACCATATCCCCGAGGTTTCTTCACGTTCGGCCCATTCGCTGTAATACCCCTTGTAGCGGTAAATCGCCCAGCCACCCGCCGTGGCGACCAGAAGGAATGTGCCGGGATGAGTCAGCGGTGTAAAAGGTGAATACGGTTCTTCAGCCTCATTTTCATGGCCGTAACCGGTTTCAACAGCAGGAAACGGAAGACCCACTTCCACCTGTTCCAGCGCCTGTTCCACCGGTGGAATAACCAGTGCGAATATAGCTGCAAATGTCAGTATAATGTAGGGCATGCCGGCCATCCATAAGCCCATAATCGGCTCGGCCTCTTCCTGCTCCCCGGCGGATTCCCCTTCCGGTACATTCTCCTCCTGTGTCTGTTGTTCCTTCATTGCCGGGCGCTCTTCGATAGTTTCCGCCCGCTTGTCATATCTGTCCCAGCGGGATAGCGGGTAAAGTACGACAAGTGCCAGGGAAGAAGGGAGAAACGTGGACAGTATCGGATCCCAAAGCACAAGGGCCAGCTGACCGCCGCCGTGTATCAGCGAAATGATCAGAACCATCGGCCAGGAATGACGTATGGCGGCCATCCTTCCGAAAAGCCAGGCAATGGTAAAGCCGGCGGCAAGGTTCGGAAGCCAGAGCAGGATGGCTGTCTGGAAAGCGGTTTCCACCAGGTTTTCCAACTCTATGACCTGAAGTGTGGCGAGCCAGCCCACGGCGAGAGTGCCGAACATATTTGCCCAGGCATGGCCGATCAGCGGGATGATCACCGCGTACAGCGGCCTCACCCCGAGAGCGAGTAACAGGGGTGCAACCACAGCGATGGGTGTGCCAAAACCGGAAATGCCCTGGAGGAAGGACGCGAAGACCCATCCGAAAGCCAGTACCAGGAAAAGCTCATTGCTGCTGAATTTCTCAATGCCTTTTCTGAGTGCATCGAAAGCGCCGGCACGTTCAGTAATCTGATAAAGCAACAGCGCCGGCCAGACAACATACAGGATAAAAATAGCATCCCATACACCTTTGCCGCCGGCAACGGCCAGCGTTTCGGCCGGAGTCCGGTAGAAAAAAATGGCGATGGCGGCTGCGACAAACAACCCTATTGGTCCGGCTTCCGGAGCCTTCCAGCGCAGGAGGATCAGAAAGATGAGAAGTGTCAGAAGTGGTGCGAACGCTAGTATCCAGTGGGTGATGTCAATGGGTAGTTGCGTCTCCTGCATAATTGTTGTCTTTGTTCATGACCGTTGCTTGTTTCCCGCAAAACATGCGAATGCGCCACTGCATTCCCTCCCGGAGATACCTTTATCAGACCAAGGGGGCGAGGGTGGAGGTGACGGGGAATGACCTGTCACTGCTCCGGACATCGTATTTTGTAAGTTGTCAAAATAAAATTTTAGGTAAGACTAAATATTTATTTAACTTCATAAAAAGGCCGGGCAAGCCGCAACCGGTTTGAACCGCCCGGCAAGCAGTCTGTCGGACTGCAAGGTCCAATCAATGAAAAGGTGTAACAATGAGCACGGAATGGTGCAAGATTATGGCAATGATGCTGCTGGTCATCGGCACGTCTTCCCCTGAGCTCCGGGCTGGCAGTACCGGCAGCAGAGACGGATCTCTCCGGGGGACTGTCACAGAAGCGGGAACAGGCGAGCCGATACCGGGTGCGACGGTCCTGATTGAGGAAACGGGCCGTGGCGTGGCCACCAGTGCCGATGGAGAGTTTGAATTTTCAGATATGCCGGCGGGGACTTATACGATGACCGTAAGCTCCGTCGGTTTTTCAAGTCAGACGGTCACTGTTGACCATCCTTACGGGGAGGTACTGTCTATCCGGCTGACATTGTCTGTCTTTGAGCAGGAGGATGTGATTGTAACCAGTTCTCCGCTGGGACGCAGTATACAATACCAGCCTGCAGAGGCTATCAACGCGGAATCGCTGCAACGCAAGGCAGCTCCGAGCCTGGGGGAGGTCCTGGACGGAATACCCGGCGTAACCACACGGTCATTCGGATCTGCCCCTGCACGGCCGGTCATCAGGGGATTTGACGGAGACCGGGTGCTTGTCATGCAAAACGGGGAACGGATGGGCGACCTTTCCAGTACGGCGGTTGATCATGCGGTTGCCATAGACCCGCTTTCCATGGATCGCGTGGAGGTGGTCCGCGGCCCGGCCAGTCTCCTGTATGGATCGAGTGCGATCGGCGGAGTGGTCAACATGTTCAGCAATGACATGCCCCGGGAGTGGGAGGCGGGAACAGACGGGACGGTTGCATCCCATGCAGCGACTGTGAATGACATGGGTGCGGGACTGGTGCGCCTGCAGCACGCAACCTCAAAACTTGCCGCTGCGGGACGGCTCATTTACCGGAGCGGAGGAAACCTGCGCACACCGGAAGGCCGTCTGCCGGATACCGCTATCGACAATTTCAGTTACGGGGGAGGGACAGGCTACCGGGCAGGTTCTTTTGAAACCGGGGTTTCACTGACCGGCATGGATTACACATACGGATTGCCTGAAGCCATCGACATTCCGGGCGAATCTATAGAAATCAGAATGGACCGCTTCAATGTTCAGAGTATTTCCACCCTCAAGACGGACCGGTTTTTTGAGCATGCCGAACTGAGAATACATTACAGCGATTACCGGCACGACGAAATAACGATGATTAATAGCCCGGAAGGGCGTCGGGATGAACAGGTCGATATTACATTTGACCAGCAAACCCTGAGCAGCTCCCTTGTTCTTCAGCACCGCCCGATAGGGACCATGGAGGGGGCTGCAGGCTTCAGCTTCAATTATTCGGATATTGCCGTCGGAGGTGTGGATGCCCTGACGCCGGATGCCGGCGGATATTTCCTGGCCGGATATCTCTACGAAGAAATCGGACTCGGCGACCATCTGTCGTTTAAAGCCGGGGCAAGGATGGAGCTGAAGGAGACGGTTGTCAAGATCAATGAGCTGTTCCCGGATCCGGATGATTTCAAGGACCGGTCGGATATCATCCTGTCCGGCGCGGCCGGTTTGAATTATTCCCCCTCGTCAAACTGGACGACGGGATTTCAGATTGCCAGGGCTTACCGGACACCCACCGTCGAAGAGCTCTATTCCCATGCGGCACATGCTGCCGCCGGATCCTTTGATATAGGGGATCCGACCCTCAACAATGAATTCAGTCTGGGAACGGATCTGTTTATAGAACACAGCTCTGATCGTTTTGACGGACAGCTGTCCCTGTTTGCCAACCGGATCAGTCACTTCGTGGATTTTTCCCCCACCGGGGAAACGCACGAGCTCTCGGGACTTCCTGTTTTCCGGTATCTTTCAAAAAACGCCGTGCTCTACGGGTTTGAATTCAGTGCGGCGGCGGGTATGTCCAGCCTGTTGAGCGCCGGCCTGGGATTTGACTATGTGCGCGGACGGGAACGGACGGGCGACCGGAATAACCTGACATTCATTCCGGCATTCAGAACCAGCCTCAGTGTGACAGCTGACGACGGTTCATTCTGGATGGGATCCAGGCTGGTGATCGTAAACAGTCAGGAAAAAGTGGCTCCCAACGAAGATCCAACCGGCGGCTATCTTCTGACAGGTGTGGATGCCGGTTACCGTTTCAGCAACGAAATCACAGCAAGCTTCAGGGTGGACAACCTGTTCAATGTCAAATACCGCAATCACCTGAGCCGGGTTGAAAACAGAAATGCGCCGATGCCGGGCCGAAATCTGAATGCCATGCTGAGATGGAATTTCTGATTCTGAGACTCTGAAGAAGGGCTCCGGCAGTAGGCCTGCCCCTGAATAAGAGTATGCGCGGAGGAATATATTTTTGTACTTTGCTCCAAATAAAACGTAACGACAGGAATTATTATGGGAGCTTTTGGCGGGTTTGAATGGCTGATAATCATTATGATTATTATTTTCTTTTTCGGGGCTAAAAAGTTTCCTGAAGTTGCCCGTGGAATCGGCCAGGGCGTGGTTGAATTCCGGAGGGCCAGGAGGGACGATAAAAAAGATGAAAAGCTGTCAGAAGAAGAGAAAGAATCCACGAAGGACCCCGAAATACAAAACGATAATAACAACCGGGAGTAATTTTCCTGGATAAACGGCTTTTCCGCCTAAACCATATCACGAGGGATAGATTCATCCCAGCTGTTGCTGTAGAAACGGTAGTCACCGTCGTAGGCATCCAGTTCCGCCTGAATCCGGAAATTGTTTTCATCGGATGTCAGCACCGTTCGGGTCCGAATCCGGACATTCCACCAGTCATTCCGGCTGAAGCCCTGGACTGAAACTACTTCCCCCCTGGGTGAGGAAAAACTGTCATCCCTGATCGAATACCACTCCGTTGTCCGGTTTTCAACCTGAAGGTCGATGTCTTCAATTTTTTTTATGCCTTCGTCTTTAATCACTTTAAGGGTGGATATATTTCTGGCCAGGTCACGGATAACTTTCCAGTTATGTTCAGGCGGCTCAATAACGGTTTCCACAGTACTTTCAGCACCTTCCGGCTCGTCAAAAGCGATCAGGTCATCCACATCGGGGTCGGGGGGACGTTCGGGAAGGATCAGTTTCGACTTCTTCGGAAAGACCGTGAGGGTGACCGGCCTCGGCGGCGGCCAGGCGATCGGCCAGTAAGAGGTGGAAATGGAAATCCGGATACGATTGCCTGCCGGAAACTGCTGGGCGATCCCGTTTAACTGAACCTGGAGATGATATTTTTTATCCGGTTTGAGCATTTCGGGATTCTCGTGGCTTTCCCTGTGAGTTAAATTCAGTATACCGAATGTGACCCGTGTAGCTTTGCCGTCCGGGGCAACATCGGAGAGCCGGACGGCAATCATGGCGACCGGCCGGTCAACCGAACATTCCACGTCCAGTACGGGTGAACCCAGTATTTCAATCGTTTTGGACAGCGGCCCCGTCTCATAAATCAGTGAGCCCCCGTCTTCCTCTCTCTGGTCCCCCGGCAGATCGGGCGTTCCACCATAAGAACACCATTTCCCTGCAAACAGACCCACCGACAGAGGAGACTGCACTTTCTTTATCTGCTTGCTGGCCGGAACATCCTCACCTTCTATCAGTTTATTATCCCCGCTCAGTGGATAATGAGTCACACGTATGCGTTTTGACGGCCAGATCTTTTCGCCGATCCATCTGCCGGACCGCTCGGTATACCTTGAAACGGGGGGAATGCTGTCCTGTCTCCAGACGCGGAGCATGGGTTCGTCCATAATTCCCGTTTCAATCCCTTTCAGCCACCGGTCCCACCAGCGGAGGCATTCCTGTAAAAAGCCGATAGCCGGTCCCGGTTCCCCCAGGTGCGGGTAGCGATGACCCCAGGGGCCGATCAGTCCCTGTCGCGGTATCTCAAGACCGGCCAGCAGCCTGAATACAGCATTGGAATAGCCGTCCGCCCAGCCGCTGACGGCCATAACGGGGCACAGAATCTTGTGGAATTCCTTGTTCACCGAGCCGTGTTTCCAGTATTCGTCCTTTCGCTGATGTTTCAGCCAGCTCTTGAGCCAGAGGCCGCTCTGGCGGAGACGGTCCAGCCATATTTTTTTCCAGCGGTCGCCGACAATCGCGGGGTCCGGCGGACAGGTGGTGCGTGAGAACATGGTCGACGCCCACGAAAGATTATCCCCAAGCAAACAGCCGCCCATATAGTGAACGTCATCGGAATACCGGTCATCCGTTGAGCAGGCGCTGATGATGGCCTTCAGGGGTGACGGCTGGTGGGTGGCTATCTGTAAACTGTTGAATCCGCCCCAGGATATCCCGATCATCCCCACCTCTCCCGAGCACCAGGACTGATTGACAATCCAGTCGATGATTTCAATGCCGTCCTCCTGTTCGGTTTCCAGATACTCATCCGTCAGCACCCCTCCGGAATCACCGCTGCCCCTCATGTCGACACGCAGGCAGGCATAGCCGTGCCCGGCAAAATAACGGTGCATTATGTTGTCACCCGGTCGCGTCAGGTCGCGCTTGCGGTAGGGAATATACTCCAGGATTGCAGGAACAGGATCCTCGTTTGCCGTTTCGGGCATCCAGATCCTGGCCCCGAGACGCGTCCCGTCCCTGAGCTTGATCCAGACGTTTTCCTCTTCAACCACCTTGTGCGGATAGGAGGTGACTCTTTTGTAGTCCAAAGACATATAGGGTACCGGGTCTGTTTATGGTTAAAATATGAGGTTATCGGGTCGATTTTCTTATCAGGCATCAGGTTACCGGATCGAATTCATAGTTAAACATATTGTAGAAAACGTGGTCCCGCTGTTTGTAAAGCTCATCCCTGTTGCTGCCTCCCAGGTAGATCGAGGCGATTTTGTAGCTGTAGCTGTCCTGGTCATGCAACTCGGACAACCGGCTTCCCTGCTCGACCCAGTTCATTACTTTCATGTGCGGTATCTCCTTCCTGAAACTGTTGAAGTCCGCGTCGGAGGGTATGCGGGTGACAATGCCGTCCTCGAAATGCCGGTAGTAGAATTTGCCCGCAACTTCGCAGGGTCCTTCCCTGTGCGGAAACGACGGCTGGAGCCCGAGTGCCACTTCCACCATGGTCTTGTGGTTGGGTGCCCCGTCCACTTTCAGGAAGAGATCGGAATGGGACTGTGAAATGCGCGGATTGATTTCAAGGAGCCAGAGGTGATCATCCTCTTCGTTGTAAAAGAATTCTGTATTAAAGGAACTGTTGTCATATCCAATGGCTTCCATCAGCTTCTTGGTGATCAGCTTCATACGCCGGATAACGGCCGGGTCGAGTGAGGATGGATACTCATAGCTGAAAAACGTTTCCTTTTCCAGATGCCGAACGGAATCAAAGATTCCGGTGAAACCGGTTTTGCCGTAATGCACGTATCCCTCGATCGTGCACTGGTGCCCTTCAATAATACGTTCAGCAACACAGTGATAGCCGTCTATTTTTTTTAGCGGTTCCGGGATACTTTCATGATTCAGCAGTTCATTGACGGGCTCTGCAAAACGGTGGATGTTCTTTTTTATAATCTCTATGCTTTTTTCAAACTCGGCTTTGTTATTGATTTTAAACCCGAGATAGGAAGCAAAGGAAACGACCGGTTTAAGCCAGAAGGGGAACTCCAGTTCGATGTCCGAAAAAGGGTCGTCGCTGAATGGATTTACCAGATTGTATTCCGGCGTATGAACCGGTATGATTTCGCTCTGTTCTTTTCTGCTCACATACTTGTGAAGGCACCGGACCAGGGCGGGAAGCGGCAGGCCCGGCAGATTGTTGTCTCTGGCAAGGAGCGGGACCAGACAGGTGACAGGAAAATTCCAGAAACCGACAACGGCGTCAGGCTTGCCGGGGAGACTGTCTATGGCGGATTGAGCTTTCTCCTGCAGTTTTCGAATGGAATAGTTGTCCCTGCCCTGGATTTCCGAAACATCCAGCACCGAATGATATTCATACTCGCCGGATCCGTCAAACGAATTCAGCATGTCCCGGTTTATTTCATCAATGCCTACGACACATATATGTTTTTTCACTGTTTATACACTCTCTTGGTTTGGTATATGCACCTTTTATCCGGTCGGTATTTCCGGCCGGTAACCGTTTTTGGTAAAGGCTGCTACTAAAATACTGCACGATAAATACTGCACGAAATCCGTCACTTGCTCTGTACCAGGAACCTTTCCCAAGTCCGACAGACTGTTAGATAATTTCACAAAACAGATGGAAACAAAACGAGACAGGGAACAGCATCGTTCAGCCCGGTTCGGCACTTTACCCGGCCCCTCTGTTAGCGTTCCGACAGACTGCTTGCAGGCAGCGATTCCCGGGCGTGGATCGGACGCATGGTCGGATGCATAAGTGGTCGGTGCATAACATAAATAGTGTGATACAAAATGACTCATGGGTTGCTTCCCGCAGTGTAATTTATATACAAACAGCTGTTCTCATTATTCCTGCCCGAACAGAACGGATTATCCGACCCCTGTTTTACAGCTGTTTACGCACTCTCCAGCCCTGTACAGAAATCCGGTATGATTGTTGTAAACCGTTGTAAACAGCGTCAAGTGTAAACAGCGTCAAGCAACTGCCTGAAACGGTGTCTGAAACAGGCTTATTTAATCATGGAAGACACATCAACCGTGTCTGAACGTCAGTTGATAATTATGAACAAGAGAGAACATATCATGAACAGAAAACTATTATTACTTGCACTCATCCCGTTATTTGCCCTCCTCACATATACCTGTGATACCACAGACTCTACAAACTTTTATATACTTTCTACAACGATCACACCTGAAGAAGGCGGTTCGGTCAGTCCCGAAGGGGGGGAGTTCGAAGAAGGAGCACAGGTTGAAATCTCGTCAGAAGCCTCCGAAGGCTGGAGATTCGTGGAATGGCAGGGAGATCTCAACGGATCCGATCCGTCGGCGTCCGTTATTCTGGATAGTGATAAAAATATAACGGCCGTGTTTGTACGCCGGGAATATCCGCTCAACCTGGAAATCGAGGGAGAAGGCAGCGTAACCGAAGAGGTCGTGGAAGCGGCTGAAAAAGGAGAATTTGAACACGGCACCACGGTCCGGTTGACGGCTGAAGCAGATGACGGCTGGAGATTTGCAGAGTGGCGGGGAGATACCGGAGAGACGGGCGATGAGGAAACCCTTACGGACGCGGAGATAACCGTAACCGTTGAAGAGGAAAGAAATATAACGGCTGTTTTTGTACGCCGGGAATATCCGCTCAACATAGAGATAGAAGGAGAGGGCAGTGTAACGGAAGAGGTCGTGGAAGAAGCCGCGAAAGGGGATTTTGAACACGGCACCACGGTCCGTCTGACAGCGGAAGCGGATGACGGCTGGAGGTTCATGGAGTGGCGCGGAGATACCGGAGAGGTGGATGAGGAAGCCCTTACGGACGGGGAGATAACCGTAACCGTTGAAGAGGAAAGAAACATAACGGCTGTTTTTGAACAGGAGTTCACAGTGAACCTCAATACGGTCGGTTCGGGAGTTATCCGGACAGAACCCGAAAATGGCCCGTTCCTGTACGAAGATGATGTGACCCTTACGGCAGAAGGTGATGAAGGGTGGCGGTTTGATGTGTGGGAGGGAGATCTCACCGGAGTAGACAATCCTGCCACAATAGAAAGTATTGACGGGGATAAAGAGGTAACCGGGGTTTTTGTCCCGATCGTGCATCCGTTATGGGCTATGGGATATAACAACAACGGGCAACTGGGCGACGGTAGCAATACGGACCAGGCCACACCGGTACAGGGGGGCCGCGGGTTTTTCGATGTAGATTACATTACCGGGGGAACCTGGCATACCCTGCTCGTCAAGCTTGACGGGACATTATTGGGCATGGGCTATAATAAAGGCGGCCAGCTGGGTGACGGCACGACAACGGACTATAACACCCCGGTTGAAATAGACTCGGACGTGGTGACTGCCTCGGCGGGTGAGTACCACAGTCTGTATTTGAAATCAGGCGGGGTCCTGATGGGTATGGGCAGGAACACGTCCGGCCAGCTGGCCGACGGGGATACGTCAGCTGTATTTCTGAATCCGATCCAGATTGAGACCGGCGTATCCGCGGTGGCAGCCGGACTGCGGCACACGTTGTACATTAAAACCGACGGCACGCTCTGGACAGTGGGCAGTAACGAGGGGGGACAGCTGGGCGACGGGACAACGGACTTTCGGACTGAACCGTACCAGCTCGACACGGATGTGGAACAGATAGCAGCCGGGGGCGATCACAGCCTGTATGTAAAAACCGACGGATCACTCTGGGCTGTCGGCAGCAACCTGGACGGACAGCTGGGTGACGGCACGAACACACAACGCCTGACACCGGTCCGGATTGCAGAGGATGTGGATCAGGTGGCAGCAGGCAGGCACCACAGCATGTTCACAAAAACCGACGGCACACTCTGGATGACAGGTAATAATGCAAATGGACAGCTTGGAACCGGCGATACCAGCGATGTGAACACACCGGCACAGATTGATACGGATGTCTCACGGATAGCAGGCGGGATACGTTTCAGCCTGTATCTCAAAACGGATGGCTCCCTTTACACAATGGGAGAAAACAGCAGGGGACAGCTGGGTGACGGCACAACAGACGACCGTTCGGAGCCCATGCAGGTCGCCAGCGATGTGATCCGCATAGCAGCCGGAGCACGGCACGCTTTGTATATCAAGGATTAGAATGGCATATCCGGATCAGAAAGGGCGGCGCCCTGATGATCAGGAAGGGGCGGTGCCAAAGAGGAGGGAGGCCGGTGTCAACGGGTGGGAAGTGTGGCACCGGTTATTGCGAATCACTGCTTTTTGATTGCAGTTCCGGTGCAAACCGTTTTATTTAATAGAAAGACTGTCAAAAAGAGAATCGTTTGCAAAAGAAAATGGAATGAGCAGAATCAGGATAGATGAGATTCTGGAAAAGGATGTGCTGATTGTTGGTGCAGGAGCCGCCGGAGTGAGGACGGCGATTGAATTGCAAAAGAATAATATATCCTGCCTCATAGTTTCCAGGCGCAGGTATGGTGATGCACATACGTGGCTTGCGGCAGGGGGTGTGAATGCATCCCTCGGATCCCTCGATCCTGAAGACCGGTGGCAAATACATGCGGCTGATACCCTCAGGGAGGGTCATTACCTGAATGATGCGGAGGCGGTTGCAATTGTTACAAGCCATGCTCCCGAGGTTGTAAAAGAGCTTCACGACTGGGGATGCCCCTTCAGTAAAACACCGGATGGACGTATTAACCAGCGATATTTCGGAGCCCAGTCGTTTCGCAGGACATGTTTTGCCGGTGACAGGACAGGCCGGGCCATTCTGGACACCCTGACAGGAAAGGCCCGGGAGAAGAAGATTCCTTACCGGGATAATATTGCGGTTATTAAAATTCTGAAGCAGAATGGCCGTGTTTCAGGGGCACTGGCTTTAGACAGAACGGAAAATAAGGTCATATTCTACAAATCACCCGCAGTGGTACTTGCAACAGGAGGATATGCGGCCGTTTACAGCCGGTCCACCTCCAGGGCCGGTGAAAATCTCGGCGACGGCATATCCCTCGCTTTCGAGGCGGAAGCTGTCCTGATGGATATGGAAATGGTCCAGTTTCACCCGACTGCAATGGTTAAGCCCCCCGGCTACGAAGGAAGTCTTGTTACGGAAGCGGTCCGGGGGGAGGGGGGGAAACTGTTCAATAACAGAATGGAACGGTTTATAGAGAAATATTCTCCGGATAAAATGGAGCTGGACGCCCGGGATGTCGTGGCCAGGGCGATCATAACAGAAATCCGGGAGGGAAGAGGGACAAAGGAAAACGCGGTCTATCTCGATATTTCCGGAGAAAAGGCAGACTTTATAAAGGAAAGGCTGCCGGGCATGGTTGAAAAGTTCAGGGAAGTAGGCGTGGACATCACCCGGGAAGCGATAGAGGCGGCCCCTGCGAGCCACTATTCAATGGGGGGGCTGCAGGTTGACTTTGGCTCCGGCCGGACAACGGTTGAGGGCCTGTTTGCTGCCGGAGAAGTGACGGCCGGCCTTCACGGGGCAAACCGCCTCGGAGGGAATTCGCTGGTGGAAACGCTGGTGTCCGGTAGAAATACCGGGAAATACATTGCAGATAACCTGAAAGGATTAAAGCAGCTCTTTGCTTCAGATAATGGTGAAGCAGAAGACGAGGCTGGAATGATCATGGAGGAAGACGGGTATGACCGGCCGGCGGATGCAATAAGAAAAATCAGGGATATAATGTGGGAACACGCAGGTATCATCCGCAATGGCGAAGGGCTGAAAAAGGGACTGCGGGAACTGGCCCGGTTGGCTGAAGAACTGAGGAGCGAAGCAAAACCACTCAGGGAGATCGGCCCCGGCGCAGTCGAAGAAAGTCTGGGTGTGAGAAATGTCCTCGGACTGTCGGAAATCATTCTGAAAAGTGCCCTGAAAAGGGAGGAATCCCGGGGTGCTCATTTTCGCGAAGATTTTCCGGACGAAAATACAGAGTGGCAAAAGAACATCCTTTGCAAGACGGATACAGAGGGAGGTGTCCTGTTAAGGACCCGGACTCCAAAATCAATTCCTGGAGAAATTAAAAAAGCACTTTCCGAGAACCACGAGATGGACTATCATCACCTGGAATAGCCGGAGGCCGGTTGGAGGCTCCGGCAGATCACTCAAGCCGGTTAACCGTCCACAGCAGACCGTTGGCGTTTCATTACAGGTGTACAGAACCGGAAGATAAAATCACGAGACAAAAGAGCAATTATTATCTGTTATCTGTGTTTCTTACGTAAGTGATGTAGTCCGTGTTGACCGGATCGCCGCCGGCTTCCCTCACGGCCCGGGCTATCTGTCCCCGGTGATAACCGCCGTGTATCAGTACATGATTGAGTATATCCCTGACCGGAGTATGGAAGTTTACGCCTTTGCTGTTTTGATAATTCACATTATCGTCGAGTCCCTCTTCCGGGATCCGGGAAAAATAGGTTTCGTAAGAAGCCCTGTTTTCCCGGATCAGCATGGCGCATTTGTCCCACTCAAGGTCCGGCCAGAGAACCATTCCACCGGTATCTTTGCCGGTCAGTCGCTGTATCCAGACTTTTTTGGAAGTGATCAGATGTGCAAACGTCTTTTTCGTTTTTTCATCTGTCACGGTCTGGCTGCGCAACAGGTCCAGGACCTGCCGGTTCACAACGTTATCATAATTGAAAAGCCTGATAAAATGATTCCTGTTCATAATAGCCTGTCAGATTGTTGTCTATTTTGGTTACCGGAATGCCGTACCGGGAATATCGGCGACCGGTTAATTGAAGTTAATTATCAGGATAATGACTTGTGCCTGTTTATCGGAGAGGCTGCAGTCTCTGCAGTCTCTTCAGGTCCATAATAAATGCTGCAGATATTATATCCACCTATTCAATACACACGAAATAATGGCTGATCATTCTTTTCGGCGTCCCTCTTTTAGTCTCTTCAGGTGCCTCTCATAACCGGGCCGGGATGTCATTGGCGGATTATCAGGACAGGGAACAAAGGACCTCAAAAGTGCCTTTAAATAAAAGGTAGCCGGATCTTTGTACAGAAGCGGAGACCGGTTTCTGAATCAGAGTCAACAGTTCCAATCGAAGCATAACCAGAAAAGAGAGAATTATGAATGAGTTGAGAGACAGAAAAATAGCCATTCTTGCAACGAATGGATTTGAAGAGGTTGAATTGGCCGATCCCCGGAAAGCCCTGGAAAAAGCGGGAGCTGAAGTACATCTCATAGCTCCTGAAAAAAGCACAATACGTGCCTGGGACAGGAAGGACTGGAGTAAAGACTATAAGGTGGATGTATCTTTGGATGACGCGGACAGTTCAGAATATGACGGACTGTTTCTGCCGGGAGGCGTACTGAATCCGGACAAGCTGAGAATGAATGGCCGGGCCGTCCGGTTTGTCAAAGAATTCCTGCACGCCGGCAAACCCATTGCGGCTATTTGCCACGGCCCGCAAATACTGATTGAGACCAATGAACTGAAAGGCCGCCGGATGACGTCCTATCCGTCTGTTAAAACCGATCTGAAGAATGCCGGTGCGGAATGGGTAGACGAAGAAGTTGTGGTGGACCGGGGGCTTACCACAAGTCGGAAACCCGATGATATCCCCGCATTCAGCAAAAAAATAATTGAAGAATTCAGGGAAGGCGTGCATTCGGAAATGACGGCGAAATGATGCACAGCCGCGTAATCGACAGAAGAAACATTCAGCACTGCCTGCGTGAGGAAATATCACCTCATGTCAGGCAGTGAGCTTGCGGAACGGGCGGGAAGGTTCAGTTACGCGTAATCGTAATTCACCATCCACTGAACGCCGAATTTGTCGGTACACATTCCGAAGTAGGCATTCCAGAATGTTTTGTCCAGGGGCATTTCGATTTTACCTCCTTCGGAGAGGGCATTGAATAGCTTTTCCGCTTCTTCTTCACTGTCGGCCTGGAGAGCAAGGGAGATGTTATTGCCGGAAACCGTGTCATGTCCTGCGGATTCAAGAACATCCGTCGCCATGAGGATATTCCCCTGCCCGAGAGGAAGTGAAATGTGCATAATCTTGTCTTGGTCATTTTCAGGAACGTTGTCCGCTTCAGGTGTATCTTTAAAGCGCTGCAACATAAGAAACTCTCCGCCAAAGACGGATTTATAGAAATTGAAAGCTTCTTCTGTGTTGCCGTTGAAGTTTAGATACGGATTCAGTGTTGCCATAGATCTGTTTCGGTTTTAGGTGATTAAAGACGGCCCCGTGTTAATTCAGGATTTTAATACAGTCCACTGCAGCTGCAGGGGAATACCCGGTGTTTGCGAATACCGGGTACAGCTTTTACAGGATTGTCCTTTCCAGCGTTCAGCCGGATTACTCATCCGACAAATATTCAGCCAGCCGGTCAAAACTCTCTTCTCAGAAGCACCGGTACCGGCCGATCCACTCATCGATATCTTTCAGCCGATCCAGCTGGAGCCGCCGGGGAAATGTCAGTAATCTTCTTCAACAATCTGCCGGATCCCTTCCTTGTAGGGAGTCGGTCCAAAATCGAATCGTTCTTCAAATTTGTCGCTGTTAAATACGTAATCCCTCTCGTATTGATAAATCATCTCCACGGTTTCTCTCATGACCGGCATAAACAGCCCGGTTGTCCGTACCAGGAATTTCGGTACTGTCCTGTACTTTGGTTCAACCTTCATCGTTCTTGCGATCAACTCTGTCCATCCTTTTCCGTCTGGCGGGGGGGTGGCTGTCGGAAGGTGCCATACCTGGTTGTAAGCATCCGGTGTATTTCCAAGCAGAGCCGTTCCTCTTCCGGCATCGGGTGTAAACGTGAATGAATGTTTATATGCTGCCGAACCAAGCCAGAGGGCTTTTTTGCCGTTGGCCAGATTATTGAGAACAGTCTCTGTGAGGATACTCGTCCCCCGGACAGAAGGCCCGTAATAGTCAGCACTTCGTGCAATCAGGGCTGTGAGATTCCCGGCCTGAACTTCAGACAGAAGCATTTCAGCTATCTGCGCCCTCACTTTGCCTTTCTCCGATGGCGGGTTGACGGGTGTATGTTCATCCATGCCGTCCAGATAATCCGGATCATACATGTAGATGTTGTCGAAAAAAACAAGCTTTGTATCGTGCAGCATACAGGCATCGATGACATTTCGCATAATCGCAGGGCAGTTCTGCTTCCATACCCGCGTATCGTAGGGAATGCCGGCTGTCAAATAGGCAACAGATGACCCTTCAACTGCCCGACTGGTATCTTCCCGATTCGTCAGATCCGCTGAGACCGTTTCGGTCCCCGGTCCGGCTTTTCCAGGATTCCGGCTTACAAGCCGTATGTCACCAGTGTATTTGTCCAACGATTTTGCCAGTTCGGTACCGACAGCCCCGCCGGAGCCCAGAATGGTTTGCATTTTTTCCTTGTCAGTTTTAAGATTTCATACAACAGTTAACTGTTGACCGTGATCAGTTGTCAGCACCTCAGTTGTCCTATTCCTCATCCTCCCCTGATCTTTTTGTCATTGTGCTCCAGAAGTTTAGCTGTCTTCTTCATCGGGAGAGACAGGAACAGTCAAATCCATGCCAAGCTCATGGTTCAGTTTCCGGATGAAATAGGAAGCCAGTACAGGGGATTCCTCTTCGATGTTCTGATGAACGAAAAAATGAATGTTTCGCAGTCCCTGTCCGTGCCAGGAAGAGAGCCGGTCAACCCAGTCATCCAGGCGGCGGTAGTCGGACGGGTGATTGGCTCCCACAAAACGGATAAAGGCCTCGTTGTTCGTCAGCCGCATGTGTATCAGGTCTCTTCTGCCGGCTGTATCGACGATGATGTTGGCCACGTTGTGTTCTTCCAGAAGCCGGCCAAGCTCTCCGGCCACCGACGGGTCCCTGAACCAGTCCGTGTGGCGAAGCTCTATTGCCAGAGCCAGATCGTCAGGCCACACCTCCAGAAACCCTGAAATCCTGTCCAGATGTTTTGGGGAAAAATTGTCACGCAGCTGAAGGAAAACCGTCCCCAGCTTATCCCTGAAATGGGCTATGCTGTCTAAAAAATAGTCCAACGGGCCGGCGATATCCGACAGCCATTTCCGATGGCTGATGTCGCTGTTTATTTTCGGGAAAAAACGAAAGTGCGGGGGTACTTTCGCGTACCATGCCTGTACCTGTTCCGGCCGGAAATTTCTGTAAAAAGTGGCATTGAGTTCAATGGCGTTGAACCGGCTTGCGTAATAAGCCAGTTCATCTTTTGTGCCGCGGGGATAGAACCCTTTCAGCTCCTGCCGGTTCCATTTGGCGCAGCCGACGTGAACCGACGGTTGTCCGGAGCGGGGATATCCCGACAAAAGCTGCGCCGTGTCGGGATGATCGTCCGGAAGGGAAAGTTCTGCTGGAAGTGGATTGTCAACACTGCCGAATTTCATAAAAATATCTCTCTGTTCAATATGATTACATATCAAGATAATATTCTTTTCTAAAATAGACGAGGATCTGCTTGAATAAACGAGGACCTGATCGGCTGACATCATCTTTTGCCGGAAAAATTTATCCCCACCACCTCTGGTACAGGCCGGCATTATAAACCGGCATGTAGCATTTTCCGGCAATCAACCGTATAGCAAGTAGAGGAGTGTGCGTAGTCTAAAGCAGAAATGGTCACTAAAAAACCGGTTCCCATGTTAAAAGCCAACATTCCCACGATGAGTATTCAAACGGCATTTCTTGGTTTTATTTCAATTTTACTGCTTGGCGGATGCGACACGTTCAGCTCGGTGGAGGAACCGGTAAACGAGGGCGGGGACCGGCAGCTTGCCGAGGATCTGTCGGTCCAGGAACAGATCATGATCGGGGGATCCAATGACTTTGCCTTTCGTCTGCTTCACCGGTTGAAGGACAAGGAGGAAGACAACAGTTTTTTTGTTTCGCCCCTGAGTATTTCCACGGCCTTCGGCATGGCGCTGAATGGTGCGGCGGATGAAACCTATGAGCAGATGCGTGGTTTTTTCGGCTATGACGGGCTGACGAGAGATGAAATCAACAGGGCCAACAGGGACCTGATAGATCTGCTGACCACCCTTGATCCGCAGGTGATCATGACTATTGCAAATTCGGTCTGGTACCGGGAAGGAATAACGGTCAGGGAAGAGTTTCTCAATAATAACAGGGAATATTTTGACGCTGACGTGCAGGAATTGGATTTCAGCGATCCCGGTGCTCCGGATATCATCAATGCATGGATCGATGAAAACACGGAGGGACTAATCGACAAGATGGTTGAGGCTATAGGCGAAGATGTCATTATGTACCTGGTTAACGCCATCTATTTCAATGGTGACTGGACCGTGCAGTTTGATCCGGACGATACCCGGGATGAGGTGTTTCATCTGCCGGACGGGGATACCAGGGAGGTTCCGATGATGCGGGTGGAGGAGGAATTCCGTACGTACCGGGGTGAAGACTGGACGGCACTGGATATGTGGTACGGAAAGGCCGGTTTTTCGTTTACCGCTCTGGTGCCCGGCGGCGATGCCACCCTGGAAGAGCTGGTCCCCGCTCTTACGGCGGATCGTTTTGCCTCCATTACTGAACAGCTGGAGGAATCTGAACTGAATGTAGTCGTCCCGCGCTTTGAACTGGATTACGAGATAGGTAATTTCCCGGATGAGCTTGAGGATATGGGCCTCACCCTTCCCTTTGGTTCACAGGCTGATTTCAGCGGCATCGCCGATCTTCCACTGGCAATATCCGATGTGAAACACAGGGCCGTGATCAAGCTTGACGAAGAGGGCAGCGAAGCCGCAGCGGCGACTGTAATTGAAGTAGGGTTGACCAGTACAGGACCGTCTATCCGGCTGAATCGTCCTTTCCTCTTCTTCATCCGGGAAAACACCAGCAATACCATCCTGTTTATGGGGGCATATACGGGGATCACAAACAATTAATCTCAGTTGTCTAAAAAAAATACGGCATGGACGTTTACAGGGGAAGAGCAGGCAGCACCTGTGTCCAAAGGTGACAGAAATGATCCGCCCCTGGCCTGGATTCTGGCCGGTTGCCGGGAGTACAAATCCGGCTGCCAGGAGAGATTGTATAAACGTTTTTACGGTTATGCGCTAAGCACAGCCCTGGCTTACTGTACGACCAGGGAGGATGCCGTTGAAGTGGTGAATGACAGTTTTATCAAAGTGTTCAGGAATATTGAGACATACCTGCCTTCAGCGCCATTTAAACCGTGGCTCAGGAGAATTGTAGTCAATACGGCGATCGATCGGGTCCGTTCGGCCAGGCGGTTCGGGTATCGGCATCATGCGGATATCGAAGACATGGAGCAGTTGTCCACAGTTGATGTTGAATCAGACCTTCACGTAAAACAGATCCGCCGGCTTTTATATGAACTGCCGGATCTGCTCAGATTCGTATTCAACATGTACGAAATCGAAGGATACAGCCACCGTGAAATATCTGAAAAACTGGACATCGCCGAAAGCTCGTCCCGAACCTATCTCGCCCGGGCGAAGGATCAGCTGAGGCGCCTTTACAGAAACTCATTTATGGATGAACCATGAGCAGGAAAAGGAACCTGACGGATCATATCAAAGAGGTACTGAGGGAACACGAGGAACCCTATCAACTCGGTTCCTGGGAGCATTTCCGGGATCATGAGGGCCGGAAAGAAAAATATTCTGCCGGAAAGAAAGCGTTCGGGATTGCCGCATCTGTCCTGCTTGCAACCGGACTCCTGTTTTTTGCGTGGAATTACGCTGATTCGCCGGAAAGCGGACAGCTTGCCCTGGAAGAGCCGGTTAACAGTCCGGGAATGACGGGCATACCGAAAATGGATGATCCGGCACCTCCGGAAGAGGAGCAGGCGTTACCGGATGAAGAGGAGGGGACTCGTTTTCCAGCCCCCTTGAACGAAAGGGATGAAGAGCGCGTGGCCGAAGACGGTTCCGGGAGAGAGATTCCGGATACAGGTGCGACAGATATGACAGATGTGACAGATTCCTTTACACCGTCTCCCGTTCCTGTAAAGTCCTTTGAAGGACAGCGGACAGCGACAGAGTCGCTTTTAGCCGGGTTCGGTCCGGATCAGGCGGAACCGGACAGCATCACAGCCAGATTGCCCCGTATTCCTTCGTCCGGCAGCTCCGTCGCCGGACCGTTGTCGTCCGGCAGCGGGGAGAAAGTCGTGCAACGGCTGAGTACGGCCGGAAGGGGGCGGGGAAAGGAGATTGAATTCAGCGTTGCCTATGCACCCGTTATGAACGTGCACAATGCACAGACGGATATCAGTATCGGAGGGGGTTTTTACACGGACTGGTCTATTTCTGACAACCTGAGTCTCTCTTCAGGAGTATTCATTTCCGGGAACCGGTTACGTTACAGTGACAATCCGGAGAGACGAATGGGGGAAATGATGTCAGCGGGCAGCCGCCCGCTGGACTCCGCCGAAGGGGAGGTGCATATGCAGGTGGATCTTCTGGGGATGGAGCTGCCGATGAACCTGCGGTACTTTATCACTGACAACGTCTTCCTGTCCGGCGGCATCTCCTCTGTTATTTTTCTGAAAGAGCAGTTTGAATACACGTACGAATATCAGCAGAGAATCCAGGTAATGAGCAGTGAAGGCACAGGGGCACCGGTCACCCGGACAGTTACGATGACAGACTCGCGGACGCAGTCGGAACCGTCACTGAACGGAATGAACTGGGCGGCATTCTATACCATTTCTGCAGGTTACCACTATGATATTGCAAACCGGCATACGGTTGCGCTTGAACCTTTTGTGAAAATACCGACCGGCCGGCTTACTACCCGGGATATCAGGTACACAACCGGGGGTGTTCAGATGAAAATATTCTTCTGAGATTGTAGCGAACCCTCCGGTTCATCCGTATAGGCGGCACACAGCAAAATCCGTTTGTTCAACCCCTGAAAGCTAATCCCTGTTGATCCATGAAAAAGAATGATCTTTTTTTACTGAGTTTGATTCTCCTGATTCTGCCCGGCTGTCTGGACGCCGGTGAAACTGCCTACGAACAGCAAATCAGGAAAGACGATGCAGCGATACAGGCCTACCTGGCTGAAAACAATATTGAAGCCCGGAAACAGTCAAGCGGAGTTTATATTGAAGTCCTGCAGGAGAATGAGCAGGGGAAGCAGGTCATGAACGATCACGTTGCGGGTATACTGTATGAAATGAACCATATGAGTGGAGAGTATGAAATCGAGGCCCATACGGATACATTGAATCCCGTCAGGTTCAGCAACAGCTACAGCAACCAGCATAATTCACTTTATCCCGCGGGCCTGAATTATGAGATCGGAAAAATGAGGCTGGGAGAAAAATTCCGGTTTTATATCCCTTCCTATCTTGCATTTGACGGATACAGCCATGAGGGCCTGTTCGATTCCTTTTCAAATTTCATGATCGATGTGGATCTGGTTGAGCTGACGACGACCGAGGAGATTCACGAGAAAGAGGTCAGCATCATAAAGGACTATATAGAAGAGAATGACATGGAGGCAGAAGATTATCCCCATGGGCTGTATTATATTCCGGTAGAGGAGGGAAGCGGGGAAACACCCGGAGCAAACAGCCAGGTCGAATTTCACTATACGAGAAAGTATCTGGACGGGACTGTCATTGAAACCACTGCAGGGGGCGAACCCGCCCGGGTGTCTCTGAATAATTACCAGCTGGTTCAGGGGCTGGACACGGGCATTCGGCTGATGAAAGAGGGCGGACGTGCCACACTGATCATGCCTTCAAAAATCGCCTTTGGGGAAAGCATTCAGGTGATACCCCAAAAACTGCGGGAAGAGTGGGCGGAAGATGGAGAAATACAGCCATTGGCGAAGCCTTTTTCCTCCGTCATCTATGAAATAGAGCTGTTGGCCATAGAGTGAATACAGCCCATGCGCTTAACCTGATCCATATAATGCGGGAAAACCTGATGAGGCTGTTCCTGTTCAGCCGAACTGAATACAGACGTGTCGCGGGAAGGTGTATAGATATAAAAAATTCAGCATATTACAGCGGGCGCAAGAAGATGTGCATCAAGAAAATGTGCATACGAGATAACAGATTGACAGGGGCTTCATTAAAGGAGATCGATAATATGTGGGTGAAATGATAAAACCGGGAGACGATACAAACAGAATATTTACGGAGGATCCGGAAGACGAAAACGGGTTAACATTTCTCAAACGAATGCGGAGGTCATTTCTGCGTGGACTGTTGATAGTCATTCCTACGGCCATCACAATCTGGGTATTATTATTTATTTTTCAGATCATTGACGGCATCGCTTCCCCTTTTTACCGCCATGTGGGGCTGAATATACCGGGCCTCGGTTTCATTACTGCAGTCTTTCTGATACTGCTGCTGGGGATCTTTTCCCGGTATCTCGCAGTGAAATTTTTTATTCGCTTTCTCGAACGGATATTCCTCAACCTGCCCCTGGCCAGATCCGTGTACAGCGGAGCTCGGGAACTCCTTCATGCATTTTCGCCGGATCGGAAATCAAAGACATTCCATGAAGTGTGCATGGTGGAATATCCGAGAAAAGGAATCTATTCGATCGGTTTTATCACAAATGAACTGGATTTCAGGGAAGCAGACGGTACAAAGAAGCACCTTTCGAATGTTTATATTCCGCTGCCGCCGAATCCCACGACAGGAATTCTGACCCTCGTCCCCTCTGACGAAGTTATATCCCTGTCCATGAGTGTGGAACAGGGGCTGAAACTGGTTCTGTCAGCCGGAATTGTCACTCCCCCGGAATTTTCACAAATCAAAAAGGAAGAGCTATACGACAGCAGGTAGGGAGCGTATCATCGTGTCTGATCACGACAACCGGTCGCGCAACCGGCAGACCCGTTCAGTGGCAACCTTCCGATTCCTGAACTATATTCTTTGGTGCCGGCAGAAGCAGATAGTCCGGCAAAACCACGCGCCGGCAGACCCGTTCAGTGGCAACCTTCCGATTCCTGAACTATATTCTTTGGTGCCGGCAGAAGCAGATAGTCCGGCAAAACCACGCGCCGGCAGACCCGTTCAGTGGCTGTGTTGTGCTCCGGCAGAAAAGGTGCACTGCCGGCTGTACCCTGAATATGATCATCAACAGAAAAATCCATGGATCCGGTCGCTCATACGCTTTTCGGGGCAACGCTGGCAGAGGCGGGCCTGAAGAATAAAACCGCCCTTGCCGCAGGTACTCTGATCATCGGCGCAAATCTTCCGGATGTGGATGCCATTGCCATGTTTGTCGGCGGGGATTATTCACTCCTTGTTCGCCGGGGCTGGACCCACGGCGTACTGGCACTGATGCTCTGGCCGTTTCTTCTGACCGGTGCAATGCTGTTGTTCGACCGTGTCCGCCGCCGCAGACGAAGTAAATCCGCGGATCATGCGGATCATCCGGAAAACGGGTTGAGGCGGATTCCTCCTTCACCCCCTGTCCGGACCGGCTGGCTGCTGGGTATATCATTTCTGGCGGTATGGAGCCATCCGTTTCTGGACTGGCTCAATACATACGGCATACGTCTGCTGATGCCTTTTGACGGCACGTGGTTTTATGGAGATACGCTGTTTATTATCGATCCGTGGGTATGGCTGCTGACAGGGGCTGCGGTGGTGCTGGCGAGGTCGGGGTCCCTTCCGGGCATTGCGGGATGGTTCGTTTTGGGTGCTGCGGCAACAGCATTGATCACGGGAACGGCAATGGTCCCGCTGACGGCCAGGATCCTGTGGTGTGCGGGTGTGGCTGCGATCCTTGTTTCGCGATGGCGGGGATGGTTCCGCGGGCGTTCCCGGCGGCTTGCCGCAATATGCCTGGCGGCTTTACTCGGCTATGTGACTCTCATGCTTGCCGGATCGAGAATGACTGTCCGGGAAGCCGGGAAAGAATTTTCCTCCCGCGGTATCGAAATCCGGCGCATAATGGCTTCGCCCCGGCCGGCCCGCCTGTTCACAAGAGATGGTCTGGCAGAGTCGGATGATTACTACTATCGGTTTCGTGTGAACTGGCTGAAAAGCGATCGTTTTGAACAAATGGGAGAGCCGATTCCGGTAGAAGAACCGGATGAAATTGTTCAAATGGCACTTGAGTCACCGGAGATCCGGGGATTCCGTAACTGGATGCGGTTTCCCGCCTATGAAGTACAGCCGCTGGAGGATGGCTGGCGTGTTATCATCCGCGATCTGCGTTATGCCGGTCCCGAGCAGACAGAAGATTCCGGTATTGGAGTAGCTGTCATCGAGGTTGCGGAGAATGACTGATCCGATACCGAATCTTCGGGGATTATCGAAAAACAAAAGGTTCACCCCGGCAAAAAAAGCCAACATTAGCCTGTTTTATAAGACATTAAAAAACATTAACTAACATTAGTTCAGCATCATGAAAGCATTGTCAATTAAATTTGGTTGACTCCGTCTGAAGATGGTATCTTGTAAGAAGTTATTTTAACAAAGGCCCTTCCAAGCAATAACTGGTGTATCAAACACCTCAGCAGATAGAAAAAAGCAGGCAGCAAAAAGCAGGCAGCAAAAAGACAGTAACCGATCTCAGTTCCTGCCCCGCCTCAGTATCCCGATCCCGTCTTCAGATGCCTTTCAGTACTGCCTTGTCACAAATACCTTGTCAAAGCACTGCCTTGTCGACTGTTCGCCGGCTTAGCCTGCTACTACCGGACATGAGTCTGCCGCTCTGCATCTTTTTCTGCAGGTTTTCTGTGGTTTTGTTATGATTTTGTTATGGTTTGATTCGGGAAGGGGCTCCGCCGGCATTACCGTTTGGGATGTTGTACGGGGCATAAATGCCACCCCGAGGGGGTATTTGTGACAATAAAAGAAGCTATTTTATCCTGTGTGATGCACAAAAGCCACAAAAGCCTGTTTGATGAATTCAGGCAGTGGTGAATGCAGAAAAGAGACAGAAAAAAATAGAACAGGAGATATATGAGCAGGATAAAATCCGGACAACGGAAGGTGGAAAAACAGAGTCACAAACCCAGGACCATATCGCTGCTGGTTCATGAGGATGCCGTGTTAACATCTGTTTCAGGACCGCTGGATGTGCTCATGGGAACCAATCACTTTCTGCAGGAAGCCGGCAAACCACCGGCATTCCTGGTTGAACTGGTCAGCGAAAAGATGAAAAATATCCAGCTCTTCCTGCCGGCTCAGTTTATCTGCCACAAGACGTTCGATGAGGTGGAGCATACGGACCTGGTGATCACCCCGTCTTTTCAGGGTAACCCGGATCACGTTCTGGAAAAAAACCGGGCGCTTGTGGAATGGATCGGCACGATGAAAAACAGGGGGGCCGAGGTGGCGAGCCTCTGCCGGGGCAGCTATTTTCTGGCTGAAGCCGGTTTGCTGAAAGAGAAACCCTGTACATCACACTGGAGATCGGTAGAAGACATGAAACAGCGGTATCCGGATGTGAAGGTCCTGCCCGATGTGGTGATCACAGACAGGGATGGTGTGTATACCAGCGGAGGGGCATTTTCATCGATTCACTTGATTCTTTATCTGATTGAAAAATTCTGCGGCAGGGAAGTGGGTGTACAGATAAGCAAGATATTCTCAATCGATATTGACCGGGTAAGCCAGGCGCATTTTGCCGTTTTCCAGAGACAGCGGGGACATGAGGATGAAGAGATACTCAGGGCTCAGTCCTATATCGAGCAGAATTACCAGGATACCCTTACCGTGGAGGAAATAGCAGGGCAATCCAACATGAGCCGGCGGAATTTTATCCGGCGTTTCAAGAAAGCCACGCATAACACGCCGCTGGAGTATATGCAGCGGGTGAAAATAGAAGCCGCTAAAAAGGCTCTCGAACTGGGAACCGGCAGCATCAGCTCACTGATGTTTGATGTCGGCTATAACGATCCAAAAACATTCCGGACGATCTTCAGACGCATTACCGGACTGACCCCACGGGAATACCGGAAAAAATACAGCCGGGCGGGAGCTGTTGTCTGAAAGGCTCATTCACCTCTGAACAGTTTGATCCAGTCGTAGAATGATTCCAGATATTTTTCCAGGAAATCACGGGTTTTATCATCTGTCAGTTTCCCTTCGTCATCGAATTTACCAGCGGCCCGGTATACCAGTATTTCAGGCTGGGGCATGCAATAGGAATTGGTGAAACCGAAGGCCTGCCGAAGCTGGCTTTGACCCCGGGCTGAACCTGTGGCACCGGGTGAAGCACCCATTATCCCGACCGGTTTTTTATTCAAAGGGGAGTCCTGCGGCGGCCTGGAGGCCCAGTCGATGGCATTTTTTGTAACTCCCGAGGTTCCGTGGTTGTATTCCGGTGTGGCGATCAGCAATCCATCGGCACTCCCTATAGCCTCTTTGAAGGCCGACACGGGCCCCGGATCACCATTGCTTTCTACATCAGCGTTGTAAAGCGGGATGTCGGCAATGTCAAAAATCTCAAGGCCCAGATGCCCGGGAGAGAGCTCTTTGGCCGCCCGGATCAGGGATTTGTTATAGGAGCCTTTCCGGAGACTGCCTGCAAATGCCAGTACATTCAGCAGAGTGGGGGAATCATTCATAGAAGACGGTTTGAAATTTTCAGTTCAGAATCATAAACCGTTAACTGATTCGCAGACGGTTTCATTTCCATCAGCCCCGGAATGCATACCCGCCGTGTGCATACAGCCCGGGAGGGTCCGCACGCGTCTTTTCCCGGTATCAGAAAACCTTTTGGTTCATACCTAAATTATTGATTTCTTTATGCCCCAGCAGCCATCATGAAATTGATGGTCCTGCAGTAAATTACGGTGTTGTGTCAGTCACATGTATTTGAACAACCAGGACTTACTAAAAACCCCCTGTCTGTTTCTGTCAGCCGGACCGGCTGTCCGGAAAGCTGCCGTGAGACCCGGATTTCCTGAATTGCCGGAATTCAATGGAAAGCGTGCCGTACTGAAATTAAATACGGGTGCAAACCGGCTGACCCGGCACGCGGGATTAAAAGGCGGGGACAGCCACCTGTGGTGATATGAACATTATAGATCTTTCGATCTTTGGATTTTATATCATCGGCCTGCTGGCTTTCGGGTATTATTTTCACAGGAAAAATACGGGGGGAGACGACTATTACGTAGGCGGCCGCAACATGAGCAGTACGCATATCGGCCTTTCTGTCGTAGCTACAGATGTCGGCGGCGGTTTTTCCATCGGACTCGGGGGGCTTGGCTTCGTTATGGGCCTTTCCGGATCCTGGATGCTTTTTACGGGTCTCGTGGGTGCCTGGCTGGCCGCCGTTTTTCTGATTCCGAAAATCAAGTCCGATCCCGCTTTTGCCCGGGCCTATACATTCCCGGATGTCTTCAGGCATTTCTACAGTCCCCGGGTAGCCCTGGTGGCGGGTATCATCTCGGCAATCGGCTATGCAGGCTTCACAAGTTCACAGCTGCTCGCCGGGGCAAAACTTGCCGACGGGACGTTTGCCAACCTCGATCTGAACACGGCACTGCTGATCATGGGGCTGGTTGCCGTTATCTATACGGTAATGGGAGGCCTGAAGGCGGTTATATATACGGATACCGTCCAGTGGATCATTCTGATGGCGGGTCTGATTTTTGTCGGCCTGCCGTTTTCATACAGTGCGATCGGGGGGATGGAAGCCATCCGTGCAAGCGTGGAGCCTGAAATGCTGACCCTGACCAACATCACGTGGCAGGAGCTGGTCTACTGGGCTGTCACCATTATTCCGATCTGGTTTGTGGGAATGACCCTGTATCAGCGTATTTACGCCAGCCGGGATGAAAGAACAGCCAAAAGGGCCTGGTATCTGGCGGGGTTGTTCGAATGGCCGGTCATGGCGTTTATGGGAGTGCTGCTCGGCCTGTTTGCCAGGGTGGCGGCCGAACAGGGGATGTTTGATTACCTCGGGGCAGCCGGCCTTGACGAGACAGATCCTGAAACCGGTCTGCCCATGCTTCTGCGGACCGTATTGCCGGTCGGTTTGATGGGGATTATGATGGCGGCCTACTTCTCTGCCATACTTTCCACCGCCGACAGCTGTCTGATGGCCTCGTCCGGAAACATCACGTCCGATATTATCGGCCACTTCCGCAGGATGGATTACGAAAGTGTTTCGTTTCTGAGGTATTCCCAGGTGATCACACTGATTGTCGGGACATTCTCACTTCTGCTGGCCTATTCGATGGAGAATGTGCTCGACCTGATGCTCTATTCATATGCTTTTATGGTGTCCGGTCTGTTTGTACCACTGATAGGGGCATTATACTGGAAGGGAAGCACACCACAGGCGGCGATGGTCGCCATGATTATAGGCGGCGGCACCACAATCGGACTTCAGGCCGGGGTGGAAACATTGCCGTATCAGCTGGATCCCAACGTATTTGGAATTTCCGCTTCGGCTTTAGCATTCATAATGGTAAATTATCTGACATTGAACAAACACCGTCAATCATGAAATTCAAGATTGAGCTTATACGCTCTGACGATCAGAACCCGCCGGGTTTTTCGCGAGAGGAACTGGCCGAATTTCTCTTTGAACACCTGGATGAATTCGGCGACAGCAGGGAGGCTATCCTGAACTGTATCGGCTATGCATACGGCGACAGGCCGGGACAGGGCGGATTCGTCCTCGCCGCACACCGTGATGGCAATATCCTGGGGGTTTCTATTGTTAATGATACCAACATGTCAGGATACATCCCCGAACATATCCTCGTATATATTGCAGTCCATTCCGGGGCCCGGGGTGCAGGTTTGGGAAAAGCACTGATGGAACGAACTATTGAAGAGACAGAAGGGGAAATAGCGTTGCACGTAGAGCCGAACAATCCAGCGAAATATCTGTATAAAAAATATGGATTTACAAACAAGTATCTGGAAATGAGGCTTGCAAAATAAGATCAAGACAAGATGGCTTACTTAAATCTGTTCAGGGACCAGCTCCAGCATAATTACCATTTTCTGGATGAGCTGTTTAAAAAAAACAACATCAAATGGGGAATCACTACAAAGCTTCTGTGCGGTACGCGAAGTTACCTTGAAGAAGTGATCGATCTGGGAATCAAAGAGGTCCATGACTCCCGCATCAGCAATCTTCGCAGGATCAAGGAAATCGATCCCGATACGATGACGGTTTATATCAAGCCACCGCCGGGGGATATTATTCCGGATATCGTCACTTATGCCGATGCCAGTCTCAATACCGAATTGTCAACCCTTTACGCGCTCTCGGAAGAAGCTACAAAGCAGAGAAAGGTGCACAAGGTCATCATCATGATTGAAATGGGGGATCTTCGGGAAGGTGTCATGCGAGAGGAGCTGCTCGAATTTTACGGCAAGATATTTGAACTGCCCGGCATAGAAGTCATCGGACTGGGGACCAATCTTAACTGCCTGCACGGGGTAATGCCGGATGACGACAAGCTGATTCAGCTGGTACTGTATAAACAGATCATCGATCTTCAATTCAGTAAATCCATTCCCCTGGTCTCTGCAGGAACGACCGTTACGATACCACTGCTGCTGGGAAATCAGCTTCCGGCAGGCGTCAATCATTTCCGGGTGGGGGAAGCGCTCTTTTTCGGTAAAAACCTCTTTACGGGGGGAACCATAGACGGCATGAGCGACAGTGTCCTGGAGCTGACGGCCCATATTATTGAAATTTCGGAAAAACCGCTGGCTCCAAGCGGAGAGCTCGGTGTGAACCCGCAGGGCAAAGTATCCGCAATAAATACCGAGGATTACGGGAAAACAGCTTATCGCGCCATACTGGACCTGGGTTATCTGGATGTACAGCCCGATTATCTGATTCCAACGGACCCGTCCATAGAAATTTCCGATGCAAGCTCCGATATGATGATTCTCAATGTGGGTGACAATCCCACTGATTACAAGGTGGGTGATCTGGTTCGGTTCAAGCTAAAGTACATGGGCGCGCTGAGCCTGATGAGTTCCGACTATATTGAAAAGAATGTAGAGTAGAGAGAGGACCCTACCCCGGATTGAAAAGGATGTAGAGTAGAGAGAAGACCCCCGGTGTAAGTCTGTAACCAACGGAGAAAGCCAAACGGAAGTGGACCGAAAAAAGGAATACCGGGATCTGTTCGGGGAAATGGAATTTCATCCTGTTGTAAAACTCCCGGAACATGCCCGCGTCTTTGATTTCTCTTCAGGGTATGATGCCCGTGAGATCAGAAATGAGATAAGACATGCCGGATACGGCATCGGAAGATACAACGAGAGACGTCCGAATATGTATACAGCTCCACAGTATCGGGACGGTCGGAAGCGGCGTTTCATACATGTTGGAATCGATCTCTGGACTCCTCCGGGAGAAGCGGTTTATGCGGCCTGTGAAGGGACCGTTGCCTATCTTGCCGATAACGACCAGCCCGGCAACTACGGGCCCACGATCATAGTGAGACACCGGGTAAGGGGGATGGTCCTTTATGCCCTTCACGGTCACCTGGCAAGAGAATCTCTCGGCAGGCATGTGCCCGGTGACATCCTTCCGCAGGGTCATCCTTTTGCAGCGGTCGGAACGGTCGGGGAAAACGGCAACTGGGAACCGCACCTCCATTACCAGCTGAGCCTTCAGGATCCGGGAAAACCTGATATGCCGGGAGTCGTAAGTGAAGATGAGCTGGAAAATGCACTGAAAATATACCCTGATCCAAGGATCATCCTGGGGGATATCTATTGAGTTCGCTCTCCCGCAGACGGTTGCCGGGTTTCAGGAAAAAATGACACTATGGAATGGATCTGCTCTCGGGAGTTGTTTTTTTAAACCCGTCAAAAGACTTAATCAAGAGCAAGCGAGATTCACAACAAGAAGAGCAAGCGAGATTCAAAACAAGATCAAGAGCAAGCGGGATTCACAACAAGAGATACAACCTGAAAAAAAGAGAGAGACTTATGAAAGCATTATGCTGGCACGGCAAAGGAGACGTTCGGGTTAATAACGTTCCCGACCCCGAAATTATCAATCCGCGGGACGCTATAATTAAAGTAACGTCGACTGCAATCTGCGGATCCGACCTTCATCTGTACAATGGCATTATGCCCGGGATGAAAGAGGGGGATATCATCGGGCATGAATTCATGGGCGAAGTGGTGGAGGTAGGATCCAAAAACAAAAAACTGAAGAAGGGCGACCGGGTGGTCGTGCCCTTCACCATTTCCTGCGGTTCGTGCTACTATTGTCAGAAGGGGATATACTCACTCTGTGACAACTCCAACCCCAACGAGGAAATAGCCCAGAAGGTTATGGGTCACTCGCCTGCAGGTCTGTTTGGCTATACACACATGCTCGGGGGATATGCGGGAGGCCAGGCAGAATACGTTCGTGTTCCCTTTGCCGACGTGGGTCCCATCAAGGTTTCATCGGACCTTGAGGATGAACAGGTCCTGTTTTTGTCGGATGTTTTTCCCACCGGCTACATGGCTGCTGAGAATGCAGAAATAGAACCCGGAGATACAGTGGCAGTCTGGGGAGCGGGTGTTGTAGGCCAGTTTGCCGTTAAAAGCGCATGGATGATGGAGGCGGGAAGAGTAATAGCGATTGACCGGCTGCCCAGCCGGCTGAGAAAGGTGGAAGAGCAGAGCGGGGCCGAGACGATCAACTTTGAAGAGGAGGATGTCTATGAAACTCTTATGGAGATGACAGCCGGACACGGCCCGGACCGGTGTATCGATGCAGTCGGGACCGAAGCTCATGCCGGCGGCAGCATGGATGCGATCCTGGATCGGGCTAAGCAGATGGCCTATTTGGCTACGGACCGGCCCCATGTATTGCGGGAAACGATCAGGTGCTGCCGGAAAGGGGGCACGATTTCACTTCCCGGGGTCTACGTGGGCTACGCAGACAAGATTCCTGTCGGGGCGATGATGAATAAAAACCTGACGTTGAAAGGCGGTCAGACTCATGTGCAGAGGTATTTGGAGCCGCTGCTCAAAAAAATAGAACAGGAGGAAATCGATCCCGGTTTTGTGGTCACACACCGGCTGAAACTGGACGAGGCTCCGGATGCCTATGAGACATTCCGAACCAAAGAGGATGAGTGCCTGAAGGTTGTACTGACGCCGTAAAAGCCGCAAAAGGGGGCCGGGGGCTTGTCAGGAGAGGGCGGAGGCTGTCTGCTTTTCTCCTTCTCCGTCTGGTGGCTGTCTACGGACAATCGGCCGGATGTCTGACCCTCCACGGTGGGGATTTCCCCGGTTTCCATGTATCGTTTGAAATTTCTTATGTCTTCTTTCAGAAGATATTTGAAAACAGGATTCAGCAGCGACAGAACACCTTCCCCGGGTGTGCCGAGCGGAGCCTGGTACTGGATGTGCACCTTCACTTCCGTGCCGTACTTTCCTGCATCCCGAAACTGTACCCGGCCTGAATTTTCGATGGCCGAATCGGGCAGTGATGTCCATTCAATCAGCTCATTTCGTATCTCTTTTGTCATTTCGGCCGTCCAGCTGAGGGTCCCGGCTTTCCCCGGCAGTTTTGCCGTCCATTCGGACAACTTGTCATCCAGTACGTCCACTTTCTCCAGATGCTTCATGAACAGGGGGAGATTTTCAAACTTGTGCCA
>JBBDRV010000147.1:0-5534 GCA_040905285.1 Balneolaceae bacterium
ACTTGTTAACTTGTTCTGCATGAAATCCTGTACGTGAAGTAGATGTCCGGCAAACAGTGCCGGATGACAGGATGAACGCGGGAAATCCCGCGGCCGTTTGTGAGGTCAATTATAATGATTTTTATTTAATTATCATCATGACAACAGGCCGGTTGCAGGGTTTTCCTTCGGAAATCCACCGGATCCGGACAAAAAAAGCTACCTTGCAATAATGACGCCCTGTTACAGTTCACATTCTAAAAATATGATATGAAGCTCAGAATAAAAGAAGGCCGGAATCCAAAAAACGGGAAACCGCTAACCATTATTTCAGAGATCAGGCACAATCCGGAGGTTATAGAAAATCTGGCTTCGGACCTGAAATCAAAATGCGGCACAGGCGGGCATACCGAGGGGAAGAAAATCATTTTGCACGGCTCTCATATTAAAAAGGCAGTCGATGTATTAACAAAACAGGGGTATGAAATTGCCACGGCCTGAAAACGCAAGCATCCTCTTCTTCATGAACTGCAAACAGATTTGAATTTTAATGAACCGGATTAAAAAACAGATCGCCGATATTCAGACAGAACTTGAAGAAGAAACCGATAATCCGGATCTCTGGATGGAACACGGCACAGGCCACCACCTTCTGGGGGAATACCGGCAGGCGATAAAAAGTTACAGGCGCTCCCTGAAATTACGGGAGGACAGTCCGGTCTGTCACTTCAACATTGCCAACAGCTTTCTGGAGCTGGAAAAATTCGGGATGGCCATCCGTCATTACCTGAAAGCGACGGAACTAAAACCGGATCATGCCCCGTCACTCAATAATCTGGCAGATGCATATGACCAGAGCGGCCAACCTGAAAAGGCACTGGAGATATTTCAGACCCTTGTGCGCCTGAATCCCGATGATCCCCTCTCCCATTTTAATCTCGGCAATTTCCACCTTCGCAGCAGCCGCCACATGGATGCGGCAAGGTGTTATGAAAAAGCCCTGTCTGCAGATGACTCTTTCACAGATGCGTATTACAACATTGCCTGGATACTGAAACAGGTGGATGCTGTAGAAGAAGCCCTCTCCTACGCCCGGTCAGGTCTGGCTGCCGATCCGGATCACAACGATCTGAAAAAACTGGCGGAAAGTCTGAAAGATGCCGGGTAGCATATTCGGGTGACATACCATGATACGACGATCCGGCAGTACAGGCAGTGCGGCGGATTCGCTGCCCGCCTGAAAAGAGACCGGAATGTCCTACACCTGAATCACGCCTGTTCTGAATTCAGGAACGTCCGGGTTGTGATCAGCCCATTCGATAGCCCTGGAAATTTTCAGCCTGGTATCAGCCGGCTTTATTATGCCGTCCACCCACAACCTGGCTGCGGCATACCTCACATCCGTCTGCCGGTTATACCTGGACCTGATCCTGTCCAGAATTTCCGCCTTTTCATCATCCGAAAGTTTCTCCCCTTTCCGTTCGAGAGCTGAGACCTGCAGCTGTGTGAGAACGCCTGCGGCCTGGATGCCGCCCATCACTGCTATTCCGGCCGTGGGCCACGCATAGATAAACCGGGGGTCGTAAGCCCTGCCGCACATGGCATAATTTCCGGCTCCATAGCTGTTGCCGATGATGATGGTGATTTTAGGCACCGTTGAATTTGCCACCGCGTTCACCATTTTTGCCCCGTCCCGGATGATACCTCCGTGCTCGCTCCTCTTCCCGATCATAAAGCCGGTCACATCCTGCAGGAAAACAAGGGGAACTTTCTTCCGGTTGCAATTCATGATAAAACGGGCGGCCTTTTCCGCACTGTCTGAATAGATAACCCCGCCCATCTGCAACTCCCCCAGTTTGTTACGCACAACCATCCGCTGATTTGCAACAATACCGACGCTCCAACCGTCAATACACGCATATCCGGTAATCAATGTTTGACCATACCCTTTCTTGTATTCCGTAAAGCTGTTGTTGTCTACAATGCTTTCGACAAGCCTGTTCATTTCATAGGGTTTGTGCCTGTCTGCGGGAAAAACCTTCAGAAATTCATCAAAGTCTCCTTTGGGAGGTACCGATTGTTTTCGGCTGTAACCGGCTTTCCGCCCCGACGGAATCTTGTCCATAATACGCCTGATCGTCTCCAGACATTCGGTGTCGTCTTTCGTTTTATAATCGGTTACACCACTGATTTCCGTATGTGCAGAGGCTCCACCCAGTGTTTCATTGTCTATCTCTTCCCCGATTGCCGCCTTTACGAGATAGCTGCCGGCAAGGAAAACACTGCCGGTGCCCTCGACGATCAGAGCTTCATCACTCATGGCAGGCAGATAGGCGCCCCCCGCAACACAACTTCCCATTACGGCTGCTATCTGTGGAATTCCCCTGGAACTGATCACGGCATTGTTTCTGAAGATTCTTCCAAAATGCTCCCTGTCAGGAAAAATTTCGTCCTGCAAAGGCAGGTATACCCCTGCGGAATCCACCAGATAAATGATCGGCAGATGATTTTCCATGGCAACCTCCTGTGCCCGCAGATTTTTTTTCACTGTAACAGGAAACCAGGCGCCGGCTTTGACAGTAGCGTCATTTGCCACGATCATGCAGTCGTGTCCGCTGACAGTGCCGATACCCGTCACCACTCCTCCGGACGGGCAGCCCCCCTCTTCTTCGTACATGCCGTATCCCGCCCACAGCCCCACTTCATGAAACAGTGCATCTTCATCCAGTAAAAAACTGATTCGCTCTCTGGCGGTCATTTTCCCCTTTTTATGCTCCTTATCGATCCGGCTGATCCCCCCGCCTTTTTTAATGTCCTCTTCCTGGGACTGAATCGACTTAACCAATTCTGTTAACCAGTTATCAGCCATCGTTCTTCTCCTCTGTTTTACTGAATGAAATTAGCGGATAATACCTTTTAAAGACCAGTCGTTTCAACATAGCGGAATGAGGCAGGTCTGTAATGCCCGGCCCGTCAGTGTCCGATTTATATATGTGAATCCGGTTCAAATAACCGGGTCATTTTCGCTATTATCCGGCAAATCTCTATTTTTGCGAAGCACCGGTCCTTTTTATCCGGATTAATCCGGCAGACATATTATATATAATAGTAATTGATTCCGTACAGAAGCCATGAATCGAATTTTACAGATTTTATTTATACTGCCTTTTCTGTTCGTTTCCGCAGCCGAGGGCCAGCGGAACGTTTCCTATCAGAATCTTCTGGAGCGGGCTGAGAGACCCAGCCTATACACCAGTCTGCTGTCACTGCCCGGTACAGGGAATGAGCCGCTTTTTATGGTCAGTTTCCGCATGGATTACGATCTTCTCCCTTTCAGGCGCGGACGGACGGATCAGGCAACACCTGATGAAGAGGCCGGATACTATTCCGAAGCACGAATAAACATGGAAGTCTTCAGGGAAAATGACAGTACGGGGCCCGGTTCCGTAACCAGAAGCTCGTGGGCAGATACGATCCGGACAGATACCTATGAGCAAACCAGATCCCGGTTTGATCATTTGGAAGGCGCCATCGCCGTCCGTCTTGAAGAAGGGGAATACAGACTGCTGCTGGATATGAACCGGGACGATGTTCAGCGGGGCACCCGCCAGCGAAACAGACGGACCGGCTTCAGCGGACCTTCTGAACAGTTGTTCGAAATTCCGGATTTCAGTACCGGAGAAGAGGAGGCAATGGTTCTGCTTGCCTCCTCCTCCCGGGAGTCAGACGGTGAATACCTTGTGAGGCTTCTGAATTATGGTGAATCCGCACTCTATGGACAGGATTACCAGGTCATGATTCTGCTCCCGCGCAACCAGGACACAGAAAATTTTCTCCTGCAGGTGGACCAGCTTCCCTCCGGCGCCGGCGATGATGCGGAAGGAGAACCGCTTTACAGGAAGCGGATGGGCAGAGAGGATTTGCTCTACACAGGCGGTTTTTCCCATGCTCCGGACAGCAAGCAACCTGAACTGCTTTTCAACATAACAGGGGAAGGTTTTCCGGTGATCATTGCAGATATTCCCAACAGCACCTTTCCAAACGCGCGTTTCAGGCTTTCTGTTACGGCTGACGGCCGGCAGGAGCCCCTTGCTGCAAAAATCATTGATTCCCGCTGGATAGATATGCCGGTCAGTCTGCTGAACCTGGACGTGGCCATTGATATGCTCAGATTCATCGTTGAGGACAGCCGGTTACGGCAGCTAAGATCAGGATCCGCCTCTGAAAGGGAACGCCGCTTCAGGGAATTCTGGGCTGAAAGGGACCCCACTCCTGATACAGAATTCAATGAGTTGATGACAGAGTACTACTCGCGGATCGACCACGCCTATAACAGTTACACAACCCCTGAAACCCCCGGATTTGATTCTGATCAGGGCCGCGCCTATATACTGTACGGATCGCCGCTGCGGATAGAGCGGCAATATCCTACAGACAGCCCGACACGGGAAATCTGGGAATATCGTGACCGTACCCTTGTTTTCGAGGCCACGTCCGGTTTCGGTGATTTTCGCCTTGTTCAGGATCAGTGAGTTGACTTCTTTCGGACTGTCTGAACTGAAAATGCAGTGAAATGGGCAGAAAAAAGCCTATAATCCGTACTAAACTATGAGTATCTCTTACCCCGAGCCTGAAGCGTTTAAAACAATGCATCAACCTGCAAGCAACAAAACTGTCCCCGGCTGCCTGTCATGACACCAGTTATAGCCATCAGTATGGGCGATTACAACGGTATAGGGCCTGAAATTATCCTGAAGGCATTCAGACAGCTTGCCCTGAAAGAAACCAGGCCGCTTGTGATCGGCCACGAACGTGTTCTCCATTTTTACAACCGGCAGCTTGGCACCGGCCTGAACATCAAAAAAATAGATCCGGCTGAACTCGCTGCAGGAGGTGATGATATCCTGCATGAGGAAGGCACTCTGTATATCATAAACAGTTCGCCGGATTCTGAAATAGAGATCCATCCCGGAGTACTTTCCCCGCTGGCCGGAAAAGCTTCAATGGACGCTGTCAGGATGGGGACCAACCTTTGTACCAGCGATAAGGCGGATGCCCTGGTAACCGCCTCTATTTCAAAAGAGGCCATCCGCATGGCCGGCTTCAGCTATCCCGGCCATACGGAATTCCTGGCGGATCTGACCGGTGCCGCCAGTGTCCAGATGATTCTTGTCAGCGGTGACCTGCGGGTTGCGCTTGCCACAATCCACATACCGTTGAGTGAGGTATCCTCCGTAATAAACCGTGAACGAATAGGAAACCATCTTTACCTGCTGGACAAATCCCTGAAATCCGATTTTGGCATAAAGGCGCCGAGAATCGCTGTTTTGGGTCTGAACCCCCATGCCGGAGACGGGGGAGTCATCGGCAACGAGGAGCAGACAATAATACGGCCGTCACTGGAAGCCGCAGCTGAAGAACATATCCATGCGGAAGGTCCCTTTGCTGCTGACGGATTCTTCGGAAACCGTACGTTTGAACAGTTTGATGCCGTACTTGCCATGTATCACGATCAGGGGCTGATTCCCTTCAAAACACTTTCTTTCGGGTCAGGT
>JBBDRV010000148.1:0-5475 GCA_040905285.1 Balneolaceae bacterium
CAATCGGTATCGATCCCCCCTCCCTGGAAAAAAGCACGTCTCTTCCGTAAACCTGTTCAAACGCTTCTGCAGCTGCCCGGATGCCGTAAAAGTCGAGATCCACAATGACAGGAAATCCGCCATGGTGTTCCGTAACTTGTACCGAGACCGCCTCCGGTGTAACGGAATTTATATAGTTGGTGAACAGCTGTGCAATTTTTCCCGGCTCCTGATCGGGAACGAGCCTCATACTCACTTTTGCACCGGCACTTTCCGGTAAAACGGTTTTGGCACCGCTTCCCTGATATCCGCTCCAGAGTCCGTTGACATCAAGCGAAGGCCGGGCAGATGCGCGTTCAGGCGTTGAATACCCCTTTTCACCATAAACATCCCTGATTCCCAGCTCCCGCTTGTAAGCTTCTTCATCGAACGGAAGCTTTCTGTATGCTTCCCGTTCAGCATCCGTCAGAGGCTTGACATCGTCATAGAATCCGCTGATCCGTATCCGCCCGTTCCTGTCTGTCAGACTTGAGATGAGGTCGGCGAGTACATTGGCCGGGTTCAGAATGGTGCCGCCGTAGACTCCCGAATGCAAATCACGATTGGGCCCTGTCACTTCCATTTCCATATAGGCCAGACCTCGCAGGCCGTATGTGATAGACGGCTGATTTTCCCCGATCATCGCTGTGTCGGAAATCAGGACCATGTCGCATTTCAGCATCTGTCTGTGCTCTTTGACAAATGGTATCAGATTCGGCGAGCCAATCTCCTCTTCGCCCTCCATAACAAATTTCACATTGACCGGCAGTTCCGAGTCCGTTTTAAGAAATGCTTCGACGGCTTTTACATGGATGTAGGATTGTCCCTTGTCGTCACTGGCCCCCCTTGCATATACCCTTCCTTCTTTGACCGTCGGTTCAAACGGGGGCGTGTGCCATTTTCCCAACGGATCGGGCGGCTGTACATCGTAATGTCCATAGACCAGTACAGTCGGCCTGGTTTCGTCTGTAATTTTTTCCGCATACAGGATGGGATATCCCCTGGTTTCATACAGTTCAACACCGTCCATGCTCATCTGCTCCATCTGATTCTTCAAAAATACCGCAGCTTCCCGGATGTCATTTTTTCTATCAGGATCTGTACTGATACTGGGAATCCGTAAAAGTTCAAAAAGCTGATTCTGAAAAGCGTTTATATTCTGATCAATAAAATTCTGAACGGAAGACATATTCTGAATTAGGTGAATATTGTGCTGAAGGAAAGATAAAGGCTGTCGTTTAAAACGTTTTAATTCTCCTGTCTTCTATCCAGCCGTACATGCCGTTTTGAAGCCTGACGTAATACCAGCCTTCCCGTTCCCGGCTTTCATTCCTGTCTACGGTCATGGTGTATCCCTCGTGCGCCGTACTTATGGAAGCGGCCTTGTCTGACGGCTGTTCATATACCGGGCTCTGATCGTAGATCATTACACCTGTATCAAACCGGTTTACGTGGTGCTGAAGAAAGAATGACGTGCAGATCAGGATGAAAGAAATGGTTCCTGCCGAATACCCTGCACGCTTCATCCATCGGGATGCCGTGTCTGAAAACCAGGAAAAGATGACAGTGCCTACTCCCAGATTCAGCAGAAGAATACCGATAACCAGCAGACCGGCAACACCGAACGCAGACAGCAGCCAGTCGGAAAACCGTTCCCAGGGCAATTTGGGCAGAACGGCGGAATGTCTGTCCAGCTGCTCATCGACATGGTGCAGAGAGCGGTTGGCTTTCTCCCGTGTATCGGCATAGTCTGCCGCCTGTAAAAGATAATATTTGGCAAGACCCAGAGAATCCTGGTAGAGGGAAGCCAGTCCCATATTGAAGTAAAGTTTTCCCGACCGGTAACCCTCTCTCTCGATCGACTTGTACAGGGATACCGCCTCTTCTATCCTGTTTTCTTTCATCAGCTCATTAGCCTTATCGAATTCCTGCTGCTGCGCCTGAACCACTGCAGGTGATGCCTGAAGAACGATAAAAAGCAGTAAAAGGAAATAAAATCTGATCATAAACGGTCTCTTAACTGTTTTAGAAGGTTGTGGGTCCCGAGGATGTCTGACTTGATGTTTTCGTGGCTTTCAACCGGCGCATAGCTTATGTCGGAACATTTGGAGAGGAATTTTCTCAGCCTGTCTGTTAACTCAGGATTGGTTCTCTGAGATACGGAATCACAGATTTCATCGTCCGAAATTCCTGCCGCCGGTAGTCCGGTGCGGTCGGCTATATAGCCCGTAACGGCTTTGTGCAGCAGATGATAGGTCTGCTTTGAAGCCGGACCGGTTGACGCCTCTTCAGCTTTCAGGATCAATTCTTCCACTTTGTCCCATGCATGATGTGCACGGGCAAATCCACTATCGTGTTCCAGGCGTTCGTGTAACTGTTTCCGGCGCCAGGCGACGGACAGGCAAAGAGCGGGTACCAACAGGCCCAGCCAAAACCAGTACCTGTTGAATAAACCATCCGTTTTCGTTTCATTCCAGATTGCACCTCCGGTCATCAGCTGGAAATCAGCTCCGTTTTCTGCATTGGCCACAGTGGTTGCCGGATCTCTGACGACTTCAACAGGAATGGGGGGCAATGTGCTGAAGTTGTAACTGCCGGTCCGGGGATTATAGAGGGCAATACGTTTTTCCGGAATGGTAAAGGTGCCTGCGGTTCGGGGTACAAACCGGTCTTTAAAAGTTCTTGTTCCCTGAACGGTTGTCCCTTTCCGGCTCAAATCTGTTTCTTCCTGCGGTGAATAAATTTCAAAATTATCGGGAAATGCGTAATCGGGCTTGCTGATCAGCGGCAGATTGCCTTCACCGGTGACCGTGGTAGTCAATTCAACCGATTCACCGACATATACCTGATTGACGGAAACATCACGACTGATCTCAAACTGGCCGACAGCTCCGATTGATTCACCGGTTTGAGGCGGGTCCAGCTGCCTGACCGGAACAGTTATCTCCTCGGATTCAAGTGTCACCCTGCGCTGATTTGTACCGAGTCCGCCGAATACGCTGCCAAAAGGATCATTTCTTCTGGGTTGTGTGCGTATACCGATCTGGAGTTCAAAAGGCGTAAGACTGAGTTCCCCCGACCTGGAAGGGAAGAGGGCGTAACGCAGCAATGTTGCCTTTCGGTAGCGGACATCTCCCAGTATGATCGTTTCGGCCTGGGGCTGCTCGATGTTTTCCAGCTGCTCCTTCCAGAACCCGTCTGTTCGCCAGCCGGCGGAAGGCTGATAGGACGTTACTTCAATCCCGTCCTTGAAATAGATAACCAGACTGGCAATCAGCTGCTGCCCGACCGACGGATGTTCTTCATCCAGTTCAATCCTGGCAAAAATATCAGGACGCCGCTGTCCGTCTTCTGCCTGAAGAGACCTCGGCTCCAGCACGTCCACGGTCAGGGCTTCCGTCTTATACTCCTGTCCGTCGATGACCATATTGAGTGAGGGTATCCGGAAAGTGCCGCGTTCCCTGGCAATCAGGGTAAACGTATAAGAGGTAACCGTGGTCGTCTGCCCGTTTATCATGGATATGCTCTGGCTGCGGGACGGGGTGGTTGTAAGCACCCGTATGCCGTCAATATCCTGCAGTCCGGGCAAATCGATATCCTTCAGTGAACCGGCTCTTATTTCAATCTGAAGTGAAAATTGCTCCCCGATAAAAACCTGGTTTTCAGAAAGAGAGGCTTCCAGACTGAATTCCTGTGCCTCTGCGTCGGGAAGCATGCAGAACAGGCTTATGATGAGAGATAAATGAAACGGGAGGTTTAGGGTTCTACCAGTCTTTGTCATTGTTTCTGCTTTGCTCCCGGGCATCTTTTTGGCGGCTTTTCAACAGGTCCCTTTCCCGCTGTTCCAGAGCGTCGAGAATACTCTCGGCTTCTTCGGGATTCATTTGGGACTCCTGCTCTTGTTCTCCATCCGGAGATTGATCTGTATTCTGCTGCTGCTGCTGATCCTCCTGTTCCTGCTGCTGATCCTGTTCGTCCTCCTGTTCCTGCTGCTGTTGATCCTGCTCGTCCTGGTTATCCTGCTGCTGGTTTTCTTCCTGCTGCCGCAAAGCCAGCTCATAATTATGTTTTGCGTCATTATCGTCAGGATTCTTGCTCAGAGCCTTTTTATAATGTTCAGCAGCCTGTTCCAGCTGTTGTGCCTCTGACAGCAGATTGCCGATATTATAATCGGCCAGAGCCTGTTCACGCGGATCATCGGTCATGGATTTAAACGTTTCATAGGCCTGGAACGCTTCTTCTGTCTGTCCCATGCCGGCGAGAGAATTGCCCAGATTAAAATAAAGGCGTGAATTCTCCGGCTCAGACTGAATGGCCTGTCTGTAAAGTTCGGCTGCCTGTGCATATTCGCCCCGTTCATAAGCCTCATTGGCTTTGCGGGCATCTGTTGGCGTAAATGCCATCTGGAAGAGAAGAATGCTTATCAGTAGTCTGAGCATGGTTCAGAAAGCATGTTTCAGGATTCGAATTAGATGTTTCACGGTTGGAACTGACACGGTATAAACAACGCTTGCGAGAGCTGAAGATTATGTTCATGCATGCCCGTAAGATATTTCTGTTCAAAGGGATTCTGCCAGAGCAATGGTTTCATCATCCATTCTCATATTGGTGAATACACTGGAGACGTCATCATTCTCTTCGAACATCTCCATCATTCTGAAATTGGATCTGGCTGTGTCGGCTTCCACTTTCACTTCTGTCAAGGGAAACCGGTTCAATTCAGCCGATTCAATAGCCACATCATTCATTTCAAGCGCATTCCTGACTTCAAACAGGCTTTCTCTGGACGAGGTTACAATGAAAAAATCAGTTTCCTTTTCCACGTCTTCCGCTCCTGCGTCAATGGCCTTCAGCATCAAATCTTCATCATCGTATCCGGTGGTCTTTATCTGTATGATTCCTTTTTGTTCAAAAAGATAGGCAACCGAACCGTCTGTGCCCAGGTTTCCACCGAATTTGGTAAAGATATGCCGGATAACCCCGACGGTCCTGTTATAATTATTTGTTGTCACTTCAATGAAGTAAGCGATCCCTCCCGGACCGTAGCCTTCATATGTCGTCTCTTCGTACTGGCCGGAGCCGTCATCCAGCTCGCCGGTTCCCTTTTTAACGGCCCGTTCAATATTATCTTTTGGCAGGTTTACCGTTTTGGCATTATCGATAGCGAGGGCAAGCCGTGGATTGCCCGCGGGGTCTCCTCCCCCTTCCCGTGCAGCCACAGTGATTTCCCGGATATGCCTGGTAAATGCTTTGGCACGTTTTGCGTCTTCTTTTGCTTTTTTGTGACGAATATTCGCCCACTTGGAATGTCCTGCCATAGTTTTAAAAGTCAGTTTAATGGAAATCCGGTGACTTTGCTGCTGCCTGGCAGTCTGTCGGACTTACTCTACAGAGCTGCGCAGGCGATCTTTTTACACAGACCTTTTTACACATTGGGGAATCCCGCTTTCTCGTTCC
>JBBDRV010000149.1:0-5470 GCA_040905285.1 Balneolaceae bacterium
TGAGGTTCGTAGCGGTGTTACGGAACGAGAAAGCGGGATTCCAATGTGTAAAAAGGTCGCATGCGCAGCTCTGTAGAGTAAGTCCGACAGACTGCTAGAATAGGCTGAAATTCCTGTGTAATGTTCACCAAGGCAATTAATGTTGAAAAAAAAAGTTACCGTGCTGAACGAAGAGGGACTGCATGCGAGACCAGCTGCCTCTCTCGTTAAACTGGCATCAAAATTCAAGTCGGATTTTTATATAGGCATGCAGGGTTACCAGGTCAACGGGAAAAGCATTCTGGGTGTGATGACACTGGCGGCTGAACATGGTGCGGAGCTGGAGCTGATTATCGAGGGTAATGACGAGAAGAAAGCGATGGAATCCCTGGTCCGGCTCTTTGAAAATAAATTCAGTTCAGAAGAGTAAATTATGGAGAAGGAAGCAGCTTCAGCCCCGGTAATATTGCATGGATCCACGGCTTCTTCGGGATTTGCGGTCGGAACGATATGGCTTGTGACTCACAGGGACCTGGATATTCCCTCGGACAGGATTCCGGAAGAGGACGTCGAATCACAGCTTCAAAAAGCTTCACAGGTTCTCCGGCGCATTGAAAACCAGCTCAGGGAGCTTCAGGACACACAGAGAGACCGGGAGATTCTGGAGATACTCGATGCTCAGGTCCAGATTATTAAAGATCCCGAACTGTATAACCGGGTCCGGCAACTCATAGAAGAGGAGCAGCGAAGTGCCGAATACGCACTGTTCAGGGCGTTCAATGAATTCATACAGCTGTTGCGGCAGACAGGGCAGGAATGGGTCAAAGACCGCATTATAGACTTGCAGTCCCTGCGCGACAAGATCATTCAACAGATAAGCGGGTCTGATGCACTGCAAAGCCTGGCCCGCGGCTCGATTATTTTTGCTGAAGAACTGTCCCCGACAGAAGTGATCGAGTTCAGCGAACTGGAGATTTCGGCCATCGTCATGCAGCACGGCGGAACCACGTCTCACAGTGTAATCATCGCACAATCCCTGGGCATACCCTGTGTCGTCGGGGTCAACTGGCGCCGGTCTCAGCTTGACGGCGTTGACCTGGCAGCAATCGATGCCGGCCGGGGCGAAGTGATCATCAATCCGGACGGACAGATGCTGTCGGATTTTCGGGGACGCCGTGAGGAGGCGGAAGCCGTCGATAAAAACCTGATCAGGATCAGCCGGCTTCCGAGCCGGACATCCTGCGGGTCGGTTTTCCACCTGCGTGCCAATATCGAATTTGAAGAGGAGCTTCTCCGTGTAAGGAATTACCGTGCGGAAGGGATCGGCCTGCTGCGAACCGAAACCCTGTTTCTCAGGCAGGGTTATTTTGATGTAAAGCAGCATGTTCTTTTTTACAGGAACGTACTGTCCGGAACAGGAGGGCATACGGTGACGGTGCGACTGCTGGATGTCGGCGGTGATAAACTGCCGGGAAAGAGACTGGAGGAGCCCAATCCATTTCTCGGATGGAGGGGGATCCGCATGCTCCTGGACGAAGAAAAACTTCTCAATGACCAGATCGAGGCGATTCTTACAGTCGCTTCCGAATTTCCGGACCGTATCCGCATCCTGATGCCGATGGTCAGTAACGTCAGTGAGATCATTGAGGTGAAGAGGAGAATTGCCGGTGTCAGGGACAGGCTGAACAGGGAAGGGATCCCGGCTCCGGAGATTCCTGCCGGCATTATGATTGAAGTGCCGTCTATCGCTATACAGGCAGCGGACGCCGCCGGCGCTGCCGACTTTTTCAGTATCGGTTCCAATGATCTGACTCAGTACGTTTTAGCGGCTGACCGTGGTAATGAACGGGTGTCCGGCCAGTTCAGCGCCACCCATCCCGCTGTGTGGAAACTGATCAGGACGTCGTACGAAGCTGCCGAAGAGGCCGGTATCCCCATCAGCATATGCGGCGAAATGGCAGGCAAGCCATTGCTGGCCGCTGCTTTACTGGGAATGGGCATTAACGATCTGAGTATGAATCCCGCTTCCATACCATTTGTAAAACAGCTACTTTGCAACTACGAAATTAAAATCTTTAAGGAACTGTTAGAGTCAATACTGAAAGCAGCTGACGGAAAAGGCGCCGATGCCGGGATCGCAGACTGGCAGAAGAAATATATAAACTGAATATGAGCCGGAAAATGAGCATGGATAACATACGAGAGGTAGACAGAGATGATATGTGGGGAAAGCTGCTGAACTTTCCCGACCAGTGGCAGGAAACCATGGAGTTTACAAAGGAGGTCGACTGGTCCATAGATCGCGACCAGATACGGAATATCTGCCTTTCAGGCATGGGCGGATCGGCGATCGGGGCGGATCTGGCCAGAGCCTATACGCTGAACAGCTGCCCTGTCCCCGTATTTGTAAACCGCAATTATGAAATTCCGAACTGGGTGGGTGCCGGTACGCTTTTTGTTGCATGCAGCTTTTCAGGGAATACAGAAGAGACACTTTCCGCTCTTGACCAGGCCCTGAACAGGGGTGCTCAGGTGGTTGCCGTCACATCCGGTGGTAAATTGCTTCTTGAAGCGTCGAGAGAAGGATATGGGTATGTCAAAGTCCCGGGCGGACTGCCGCCGAGGGCTGCCCTGGCATACAGCTTCGTGCCTCTTTTCCGCCTCTTCAATTATCTGGGCTACAATGATGAGGGAGATGAGGCTCTCGACGAAACCGCCGACCTGCTGAAAGAGCAGACCAGGCTTCTGTCCAACCGGGACGAGAACCAGGCGCTGATCATAGCCCGTGAGATAAAGGACACACTGCCGATTATCTATACCGGACAGGGATTGCTGGATCCTGTCGGCCTGCGGTGGAGGGGGCAGTTCGGGGAGAATTCAAAGGTGCTGGCCTACGGCAACAGCATTCCGGAAATGAATCACAATGAAATTGTGGGGTGGGAACAGACGGCGCATCTTACCGGGCGTCTGTCGGTTGTCCTGCTTGAGGATCTGACAGATCATCCGAAAGTGAAGCAGAGGATGCAAATCGTCAAAGAGATGGTTGAGGGCCTGGCTGTCTATGTAACCAGTGTAAAATCAACCGGAAAAAGCAGGCTCGCACGGCAGTTTTCCCTGGTTCAGCTGGGCGACTGGGTGAGTATTTATCTTGCCCTGATCAATCAGGTGGATCCAACGCCGATTGCCAAAATCGATCTTTTGAAAAGCCGCCTGGCCGAACTTTAAGTAATGTTTGTCACATCGGACTATAAAAAGAAGCTGAATACACAGTGGCTGGGGTCAGAATTCAGATATCTTGAGCAGACGGAATCGACCAACAGCCTTCTCAAGAGCGTTCCTGCCGAAGAGCTGGCGCACGGAACCGTGTTACTGGCCGACCGCCAGTTAAAGGGCCGCGGGCAATACAACCGCAACTGGTTATCCGAACCTTTCAAGAACCTGACATTCACCATCGCCCTCAAGCCGGCCAGATCCGACACGCTGTCATTGCTTGCACTGGCCGCAGGATGGGGCATAGTCCGTGCATTGCAGACCGTTTACGGAAACCGTTTTTATCTTAAATGGCCCAATGATGTCATGATTTCGGGAAAAAAGCTCGGCGGCATTCTGGTCGAAAGTGTGTTTAACGGATCGAGCCTGGACAGGGTGCTCGTGGGTATCGGCCTTAATACCGGCCAGATGAATTTCCCGAAGGAACTGCCTCATGCGACGTCCCTTGCCCATGAATTCGGCAACCCGCCTGCCAGGGAGGAGATCCTTTGCAGGATTCTTGAATATATTGAAGTCGCTTACCGGAAATGGCAGAGAAGCGATGTGCAGCTGATCCATGATATCAATGATTCGATGGCCGGTTTCGGTGACTGGGTTCGTATCACGGTTAACGGAGAGGCAAGCCCCGAAAAAGTAAAGTTTCTGGGGGTTAATCCGGAGGGGCATCTCGTTATTCTTACACCGGAAATTGAAGTTAAAAAATTCATCCATGAGCAAATCAGAATCTTCCCGGATCATCCGCCGGGTGGAAAACTACCTTAGAGATTATTTTCCTGCCGGTCGCCGGTCGATGATTCTGGGCGTAAGCGGAGGCCCTGATTCAATGAGCCTGATGTATGTTTTCTCCAAACTGGAGGTGGACCTGACGGTGGTTCACTGTAACTATCAGCTGAGAGGGGATGATTCCGATGATGACCAGAAGCTGGTTGAAGATACGGCGTCCATGTGGGGATTTGACACATTTTCAGCCCGGCTGGATCTGCCGGCTGAAGAAAACCGGAATTTCCAGAACTGGGCGAGGGACCGGCGATACGGGATTTTCAGAGATATGGAAAAGGAAACCGGTGCTGATGCCATCGTAACCGCGCATCACCAGGATGACCAGCTGGAAACCATTATCCAGAAAATACTGAGAGGGTCCGGCCTGACTGCCTGGCAGGGGATGAAGATCTGGAACGGCGAGTTATTCAGACCGCTGCTCGACTTCAGGAAGGCGGAACTGCTTCAGTTTGCATCTGCCAACCATGTGCCTTACAGGCTGGACGGCAGCAATGAAGAGTCGACGTATGCCCGGAATTTCCTGAGAAACGGCTGGTTTCCGATTCTGGACGATCTTTTTCCGGGATGGCGTGAAAATATCCTCAAGGTGCCGGACAGGGCACGCGAACATGAGGCCCTGGTTAAAAACCTGATCCGGTCGCTTAAACTGGATGACAGAAGCATTCACAGAACACGTCTGCTCTCTCTGAGCCCTGATGTGCAGAAGCCGCTGATACTGCACGTGCTGAAATCCGTGGACCCCGATATACCAGTGAGCAGCGGAGCTTTGGAAAATCTGGACAACCTGACCGGGCTGCAAACCGGTAAAAAACTTGCAGTCAATGCCCGCTGGAGTCTTGTCCGGGACCGGGACCGGTTTATTATCCATGAAGAGACCCGACACACAGCGGAGGAAACGGAGATATCGAAAGAAGAGCTCGGGAAGGCACGGACCCTTCAGGATTTTCGGCTGGAGATCAGCGAATGGGACGGGCGGATTGACACAGGCCGGCTCCAGCTGGACGCAGACCGGCTGGACTGGCCGCTGAAGCTGAGGTCCTGGAAAGACGGAGACACCGTTAACCCCCTGGGCATGGACGGCACCCAGAAAGTATCTGACCATCTGACCAATGAAAAGATACCTGCGACAGGGAAACTGTCGGCGAAGGTGGCGGTTACATCGGATGACAGAATTTGTGCCGTGCTCTTTCCCGGCGGGGTGAAAGATGACAGGCCGGGAACCATCGCCCACTGGGCCCGCTGTACGGATGCGACCACCCGTGCACTGCTAATCAGCCGGGCCGGAGAAACGGACCTGTCCGATGAATGACGGCAACAAAATTAATCCCTTGCACTAAGTGTGCGAAGGTTGCTATATTTGAAGCCTTGCTGAATTTTGAAAAACCCTTTCCGGAGAGGTGGCTGAGTGGTCGAAAGCGGCACCCTGCTAAGGTGTTGTACC
>JBBDRV010000150.1:0-31116 GCA_040905285.1 Balneolaceae bacterium
AATGCTATGATGGCCAGCCATTTTTTGACACTGAACATCCCGTGCAACACAATACATGATTTCATTTTCATGGTCATTCCGGGCGGACCATTCCATTGACCGTACAGCCCCGTCTTTTCGGATGCACCGGTTTTCAAAGGTGATTACCTTGCTGCCGGACAGCAGACTGTTTACAGATTGAATGGTTTGGCTGATGTCATCTCCGTATACCAGGTCCAGATAGCTGCTTCCCACCAGTTCTGCGGGATGGTACCCCCATACCTTTTCAGAAACAGCGCCCACTTTGACAAATCTGGATTGATGGTCAATGGTACAGATGACGTCCATGGACTGATCCATAATCTTCTGAAGCTCAGCACGGTTTTCCTCCAGTTCCTGCTGTCCGAGAATCTGATCTATTTTCAGGCAAAGGTTATGAGTGATTGAATCAAGCAACCGGATGTCTTCGTCCCGGACAGGATTCTCTTCAATACCGGGTAGTTCATTTGTATAACTTACGCTTATCCGCAGGGGCCCATTTCTGGTACGGTTTACAGAAGTGATTGTCCAATCCGAGGGTTCGAAATGATCTGTTTCAAAAGATTGTCCGTTGAAATCGATTTTTGCCGATGTAAATTCAGGTGACCTCCAGCCGCCGGGGATGTAATGAACGACTTCGAGCAATAACTCAGGGACTGTATAGTCCTGTTCTTTCAAATTGGTTATCCTGTAAAGGCAGGCCTGCTCCTTTCCCCGTTCATGCAGCCGCTGCAATGCCTGCCCCCTCTCCCTCTCTACTTTTTTCTGGCGAGTGATGTCTGTAAAAAACACAGAAAGACCATCTTTTCCGGGATACACATTCACTTTAAACCATACATCCATTTCTTCATAATATCCCCTGAAGGATGCCGGCTTTCTGTTGTCCATTACATTCTTGTATTCCTGATAGAATTTCATGAGTGACTGATCCGTATGAGGCGAAAAAACCTTCCAGAGATCCCGGCCCAGAATCTCTTCACTTTTTATTTTCAGAAGTTTTTCAGCCTCCGTATTCCAGTAGGTAACAATCCAGCTGCTGTCGACGGCAAAGAAACCATCGGTTATACTGGCCAGAATGGTCGACAGACGGTTATTCGTTTCCTCAAGCGTTTGTTCAGTTGCTTTTTCTCTTGCTTCGGATTCTTTCAGCCGTACCATGTCGGTGACATCAGAAACCGAATGAACAATCACACTGATCTCTCCGTCCTCATTAAATACGGGTGAATTGACCGGGTTCCAGTATTTCAGTTCAGACCCGTTCCCATTGTTCGCAGACACATAGAATTTTTGCATATCCATGTCATGCGGTTCTTTTTCCTTTAGCACGTACTTTATTGAAGCAAGCAGGTCGTGCCCCGTCCATTCCGGATTTTCGGAATCCTGGAATGCTTTAAAAAGTCCGCGGTTGATTAATTCGCTTCTCTGCACCTTCACGGCATTCGTAAAGGCTTCGTTCACCTCTACAATGGTAAATCGCGGTGAATCCGGTAGAAAAACAAGACATGGGGTATGGAGTGAACTGAAAATCTCCTGAAAAGTCCGCTTGGTCAGCATTTAGTCTCTTGTATCGGGTTTATCATCATAATGCAACAGGGTTTCATGGGTTTAACTTGCTCTCTTTCTTTTTTTGTTTCCGGTTATCTATAGGGCATCAGGTCTTTTCTGCAGACCGGCAAACAGCAGGTATACCATTTTGCATGTATCCTGTCACACCCCGAAGCAACGTTTAATTTATTTAACGGATTGGCTGCGTTTCCTGGTCAGCTGATTGATGTTGCCGCCGTTCGCCTATTCCGCTGGTCACATATAACGAAGAGAAGCGGTTCTTATGATTTAAGGGACAGCTCCGGCCAACTTTTTAAATCTTTGAAAAAATAACGTGCCGGCGTCTGTTTGTTTCAGAAGAGAAGCCGTTTTCGACGCCTGGGCAAGGTTGTGCCAGTTCATTTTTCCGGCTTGAATTTTCTTCTTCTGGGCAAGAGGGATATTCGGGATGACCGCATAATCCGGATTAAATTTTCCTGTACAGCGGCCGCAGGAATATATGCGGTTCTGTTTGATTTTCCGGTACCGGGACGCAAACGTACCGCAATTCGGGCAATACGCGTAGAGTGGAGCTTCAGGTGTTTCTACATCAGAGGTGGAATAACAACGTTTCGGTCTCGCTCCACATGTTATCGCCCATTTTTTCCAGTGGACGGAATGATCTGACCTGCCTCTTTCTTCCGCATCTTTCGCATGGGCAATTTCATGGCGGATAGTATCTTCGACCAGAGCCGGTGAGTTTATTTCTGTTATCGGCCCGGACAGTTGTATAATTCTGTTTTTATAGCTGCACTGCCCGAATCTTTTTTTTGCCTTGTCCCATCTGAATTGCCACACGGGGAGCAGGTCGAATTTCTCCATCAGTCTGAGGGCAAGGGCTTCTGCAGCTTGAATATTCATCGGTATCTGTTTTTCGGTTTACCGGGGACAGGGTAATTCGTTCTCCGGAGCGCACTGCCTGTGGCACGCCCTTCATGATAATGACTTTCAGCTGATAATGACACGGCCGATTAAATCATAAAAAACTGAATGGGAATTATTTTTAAATTTGTTAAGGGTACAAGTCTATACCGTACAGAACCTGACCGAATAGACCTGTTGGCATGGTACCCGTGGAGATCAGTTAATATTTAGAAGAAGAAAAATGAACATCCTTCAGATGAGCGCTCCCAAATCCGGAAGCTATTGGCTTTACACTATTCTGGAGCATATACTGGAAAAAGGCGGATATCCAAAAAAATCGTTCATCCGTCAGCAGCCTGTTTATCAGCATGCAAAGGATCTGTCCCTGAGCTTTGAAGGTCAGGCGGGGGTGGATATGATGGATATTGAAGAAGAAGGCTGCTTTTACAGGATAAGCTCGTTCTGCAAAGAGATCATCAGTGACCCGGAGGAGTATGTGCGTTCATCGGGTATTGTCTGGACCCATTCGAGTATCTGTTCCTCCAGTTTCACCGTTTTCCCCCTGTTTGACAAAAGAGTCTGCATCATCCGGGATCCGAGAGACCGGGCCCTGTCGTCCGCTGAATTTGCTTTTACTCCCTACATGCAGCAATATTATCCTGCCTCTTATTCCTCAGTCTCTGATTATCTGTTGTCCGAATATGAACAGCTGCTTGAGCAATGGATCTGGTATACAGGAAACTTTCTACTCCACAGGGCCGAACTGGATATTCATATCGTATTTTACGAAAGACTACTATTGGATTTTGAACGTGAACTTCAGGCACTGCTGGATTATCTGGGTATGACCCTGTCTCTGTCAGCCAGGCAGGAAATTTCGCAATCCGTCGCTTATTCAACGATGAAACACCGGGACCCGGATCATCTCCGGAAGGGCAAATACGGCAAATGGGTAGATCAGTTAAACGCCTCTCAAAAAAGACTGGCTGTTGATAAAGCGGAATATCTTCTGCGGCTGCTGAATTATCCGCTGGAGTCGGGCAAAGCCGGAGCGGAATTTGCAACTGCATGGACAGGAGTGGGACAGGAACAGAACGGAACAGGCCGGATAAGTCTCCCTTCGGTTCCGGACAACATGCCGGAACGGGCACTGAGAGAGCGGCTTGAACAGATGGAGTGGCCCGGGCTTTTTGGTGAAAATGACCCGGGATTCAGGTGAAAACGAAAAAAGATATGCGGAACTGATCAGGCCGGAATTTCCCCCGACTGAGGTCAGGGCTGGTTTTCCAGGTTTTTTTCGGCAGCTTCGTCCGTTTTTTTAGTCAGGAAGAATTCAGACAGCCGGGATTCACTGTCACGTCCCTTGCGGGTTTCCCGATCCCCTGTCTTGCCGGGAAGAAGGGAGCTGACCCGTTCGAAAAAATAAATGGTCAGAGCCGGTGCAAATCCATGTACAGCCAAAGCCAGTTTTGCAGGTAATGTGAGTGTAATTGTTCTGTCTCCCTGTTTCATGGCCCTGATAATACGGCCGGCGGCAGAATCCGCATTCATGGAGAGAACAGGGAGTGAATCGGATAATTTGAACAAGGCGTATTCCTTTTTATGCTGGCCTTTCACGTCGACATTGCGCGGGCTTCCGGTTCTCATCAGCCCCGGATAGACAGAAGTCACTTTTATGTTGTATTTCTTCAACTCTGCAGCCATCCCTTCCGATAATCCCGACAGGGCATATTTACTGGTGTTATAGGGCAAAAGGTGCGGAACACTGATTTTGCCTCCGATTGAGACGATATTGACAATACGACCCATTTTCCTGGCCATCATATCCGGCAGAACGGCACGCATCACATAAAAAGGTCCCCAGAAATGGATGTTCAGGGCCGACACATAATCCTCTTCACTCATTAATTCCATCGGTCCCACCTGAATCGTTCCGGCATTGTTAATAAGAATATCCACGCTGCCCATCTCATCATGGATCTGCTGTACAAGCTCTTTTACCTGCTGTTTGTCTGTAATGTCGCATGGTATGGCGAGATAGTCGGAAGTGCGGGATGAGAGGTCTTCTGATGCATGCTGAAGGGTTTCTTCAGAACGGGCACATATGACCACTTTTGCCCCCTCCTCGGCCAGTTGCCGGGCTAAAATCAATCCCAGTCCGCGGGACCCGCCGGTGACAAGGACGACCCTCCCTTTCAGGTAAAATCTGTTGAAAGCAGAAGCTACAGCTTTTGCAGATGCCCATGCCCCTGCTGCAAAGGCCAATCCTGCTGTTATACGTGCAAGGTATCCTGAGACTGAGATGTTATGGCTGGTATCGGTCATCTGATTCTCCCTTATTCTGTTTTTGCCTGTACCATTCTTGATTGAATGTCTAACTGTCTACATTCAAGCAAAAAAAGACGCTCAATAATTTCCTTTTTGACTGAAGTGGAAAAGAACCTTTTTTTCTGAGATTTGTTTGTAAGAAGACAGCCCGGCATGGTTTGCCGGAGCTGGTCTGAATAACTCATACGCTTTAAAAACAAGAGGGAAATGTCTTCATTTATTTACCACTTCAGTGACATAGATCATTCGAAAGTCCACCAGGTGGGAGGTAAAAATGCATCGCTGGGAGAGATGTTCCTCCAGCTTGAATCAAAGGGAATACGGGTGCCGGACGGTTTTGCCACAACAGCTGAAGCATATCGACTATTTATCGATAAAAATTCGCTCAGGGATTCAATACGGCAGCGCCTGGACAGGCTGGACAGGGAAAGCTACGGAAATCTGAAAGAGACGGGAGCGGCAATCCGTAAAATGTTTAATCAGGAGGCCTCCATGCCGGAGGAACTGGCGGAAGCCATCAGGGGAGCGTACAGAAAACTCCGGGAGCGTGAAGAGAACCTGGACAGCGTTGCCGTTAGAAGCAGTGCCACGGCAGAAGATCTGCCGGAAGCCAGTTTCGCCGGCCAGCATGAATCGTTCATGAATGTCCGGGGGGAAGAGAAGGTTGTTACGGCCGTTCAGAAATGCATGGCCTCCCTGTTTACGGATCGAGCCATCAAGTACCGGGAAGATCAGGGATTTGACCACATGAAAATAGCCTTGTCGGCCGGTGTGCAAAAAATGGTGCGCTCTGATCACGCAAGTGCCGGAGTCGCATTTACCATCGAGCCGGAGACCGGCTTTGATCAGGTCATTTTTATCAACGGGAGCTGGGGCCTGGGGGATAATGTGGTCGGCGGCGAGGTACGGGCTGACCGGTTTCTTCTCTATAAAGAGAACCTCCGCAACAACAAAAAGGCAATCCTGTCGAAAAATCCCGGCTCCAAGGAAAAAACGCTTGTCTATTCGGATCATGAAAACAGTAAAGGACAGAATACGGTAAATACCGAAACGCCGGCAGAGAAGCGAAACCGGTTCATTCTTTCCGATGATGAGATTGAGCAGCTGGGCAGGTGGTGCCTGGGCATTGAAGAGCATTACCGGAAGCCCATGGATATCGAATGGGCCAAAGACGGGGAAACCGGTGACATGTATATTGTCCAGGCCCGTCCGGAGACGGTTCATTCTGCGAAAGAGGACCAGAGCAGCTTAAAGCAGTACACACTCGAGGAAGAGGGGCCTGTTTTAGTTACCGGCAATGGCATCGGGGACAGGATCGCTTCAGGGAAAGCACGCATACTTGATTCTCCGGAAGAGTCGGATAAACTGGAAGAAGGGGATGTCCTGATTACTGAAATTACCAATCCGGACTGGGATCCCGTGTTACGCAAGGCGTCCGCTATAGTCACCAACAGCGGCGGACGTACCAGCCATGCCGCTATTGTGGCCCGGGAGCTGGGGGCCGTTGCCGTTGTGGGCGCCGAAGGAGCCACCGAAAAAATCCGGGACGGACAGGATATTACGGTTTCCTGCACGGACGGACCTGAAGGCAGAATCTACGAGGGACAGCTGAAATGGGACGAAAAGGTGATCGATATGGAAGCGATGGGTGATCCGGACACCGACATCATGCTGATCTTGGCCAACCCGGAATCCGCTTTCGGTTATGCCGGCTGGCCGGTGGACGGCGTCGGCCTCGTACGCCTGGAGTTTACGGTCAGCAATGCTATCCGAATTCATCCCATGGCTCTGGTTCGATACGATGACCTGGAAAGCGGCGAGACCAGGAAAGAGATTGACCGGCTGACCGCAGCTTATCCCGACAGGGAGACTTATTTTATCGAAAAACTGTCCATGGCGGCGGGAACCATAGCGGCCTCTTTTTACCCGAAGGACGTAATTATCCGGATGAGTGATTTTAAATCCAATGAATATGCCGATCTGACGGGTGGAAAGCAGTTTGAACCGGAAGAAGAAAATCCCATGCTGGGGTTTCGCGGAGCATCACGGTACTACAGTAATGAATACCGGGAGGGTTTTCGCCTGGAATGCCTGGCCATGAAGCGGGCAAGGGAAGAAATGGGATTCGACAATATCAAGCTGATGATCCCTTTCTGCAGGACGGTGGCGGAAGGTGGTAAAGTGATCCGTGAAATGGAAAAAAATGGCCTCAGACAGGGGGAAGACGGTCTGGAAATTTACGTGATGTCCGAACTGCCATCCAACGTCATCGGCACGGAAGAGTTTGCCGGACTGTTTGACGGGTTTTCTATCGGCAGCAATGACCTGACTCAACTGGTGCTGGGTGTCGACCGGGACCAGGATCTGGTCAGCGATCTGTTTGACGAGCGGAATCCGCAGGTGAAAGAGATGATAACCATGGCGATTCAGAAAGCCCAGGCGGCCGGCAAGAAGATCGGATTGTGCGGTCAGGGGCCAAGTGATTTTCCTGAAATAGCCCGTTTCCTGATAAAAGCGGGAATCGACAGCATTTCCTTTAATCCGGATGCTTTTGCCCGGGGTCTTCAGAACGTTCTTGAGGCGGAAAAAAACAATTCTATCTCCAGATGACTGTTCAATTTTGACCGAACTCTGAACTCCAGAAAACCCCAGCTGAATGGCCGGCATAAATAAAGACGACAGAAAATCAGGAAACGCATGGCATACACTGTCTGTGGACTCCACACTTGAAAAATTATCTTCCGGCGACGGGGGGCTGAGTGATGAAGAAGTGCGGGACCGTCTCGATCGTGCCGGAGCAAACCGTTTGCCCGAATCAGAAGACCGTTCGGCACTGAAACGTTTCCTGCTGCAGTTCCATAATGTGTTGATATATGTTCTGATAGGAGCTGCCGTAATCACGGCACTTCTGGAACACTGGATTGATACATGGATGATTCTGGCGGTCGTGATGATAAACGCACTGATAGGTTTTTTCCAGGAAGGCAAAGCTGAAAAAGCTCTGGAGAGTATCCGGGAAATGCTTTCCCTGTCGGCGAAAGTCATACGGAACAGCCGGCAGCAGGAGATTGATGCAGAGGAGCTGGTGCCCGGAGACGTTGTGCTCCTGGAATCGGGAGATCGTATTCCAGCCGATCTCCGTTTAATGGATATTCATAATATGCGGGTGGAGGAATCCGCGCTGACGGGGGAATCGGTGGCCGTTGACAAACAGGTCGACCCGGTGGATGCCGATGTCGTACCGGCAGACCGTAGGAATATGGCTTTTTCCGGAACCACTGTCGTCCAGGGCAGGGCAAAAGCTATGGTTGTTGAAACCGGTGCGAATACGGAGCTCGGGAAAATCAACCGAATGATGGAAGACGTGGAAGAGCTTACGACACCTCTTCTGCGCCAGGTTAATAGTTTCGGCAAGACGCTTTCCGTTGTCATCCTCATATTGGCTGCCCTGTTTTTTACTGTCGGAACCGTTTTCCATGACTATGAAGTGGTCGATCTTTTCCTTGCGGTGGTCAGTCTGGCAGTGGCCGCAATACCCCAGGGATTACCCGCGATTATGTCCATTACCCTGGCGATCGGTGTACAGTCCATGGCCAGACGCAACGCCGTTATCCGCCGGCTGCCTTCAGTGGAAACCCTTGGATCCGTGAGCGTAATTTTGTCAGATAAAACGGGGACACTTACAAAAAATGAAATGACGGCCCGGGCCGTTGCGACGGCCGATGCAACGTATGAGATCGAGGGCAGTGGTTACAATCCGGAGGGGAATATTATGAAGAACGGACAACCTGTTGATGCAGGCGGGGAACCGCTCCTTGAGGAACTTGTAAAAACGGTAATGGCCTGTAATGACGCCAGAATTTACCAACAGGATGGAAAATGGGAAATGAGCGGTGATCCGACAGAAGGAGCCCTGGTGACTCTGGGTTACAAAGCCGGGTTCGATTCGTATGAGTCCGACCGGATCGACCAGATTCCTTTTGAGTCCGAACACCAATACATGGCAACCCTGAATAAAGAAAATGGAGACCGGTATATTTTTATGAAAGGGGCTCCTGAACGATTGACAGAACTTTGCAGCCGGCAGCGTACTGTCGGCGGCGATACGGATATGGATCCGTCCTACTGGGAGAAGATGATGGATCAGCAGGCTGAACAGGGCCGGCGCCTGATTGCAGCCGCCATAAAGAAAGCGGATGATAAAACGAGTGAAATAAATCATGAAAATGTCGGCAGCGATATGGTATTCCTTGGCCTGGTCGGGATTATCGATCCGGCTCGCCCCGAAGCCGTAGAGGCGATTCGTTCATGTCAGGATGCCGGTATCAACGTCAAGATGGTAACAGGTGACCACCTGGTAACGGCGAAAGCCATCGGGCTGCAGCTGAATATCGGCAACGGTAAAAAAGCCATTTCCGGCTCCGAAGTGGAAAAAATGGATGACGGGGAACTCCGACGTGCCGCGGCCGATAATGACATATTCGCCAGGGCAAGTCCGGAGCACAAGCTGAGGCTCGTCAAAAGTCTTCAGGCTGACGGTAAAATATGCGCCATGACCGGCGACGGTGTCAATGATGCTCCCGGTCTCAAGCGGGCCGATGTGGGTGTCGCCATGGGAATAAAAGGTACGGAAGTAACCAAGGATGCATCCGAAATGGTTTTGGCGGATGATAATTTTGCCTCTGTTGCCAATGCTGTAGAAGAGGGACGTACAATCTATGACAATCTGAGAAAAGCGATACTTTTTATTCTCCCGACAAACGGGGCTGAATCCATTGTGATTATGGCAGCGGTGCTTGCCGGCATGACTCTGCCCATTACCCCTGTACAGATTCTCTGGGTGAATATGGTTACGGCGGTAACCCTGGCCCTTTCCCTCTCCTTTGAGCCGTCAGAGTCAGATGTCATGAGCCGGCAGCCCCGGAATCCCGATTCCCCAATCCTTGGCGGGTTTTTCATATGGCGGATCACGTTTGTCTCCACACTCATTGGCGGCCTTACCCTCGGAGTTTACATGTGGCTGGGCGAAAGCAGTTATGACATTGAGACCTTACGAACGATTGCCGTCAACATTCTGGTGGCAGGCCAGCTGTTTTACCTTTTCAACTGTCGGCAATTGAAAGGACCAGCGTTCGGCCGGAATTTCTTTCGCAACCGGGTGGCCTTCGGAGCCGTGGGAGTGCTGGTTGCCCTGCAGCTGATTTTCACCTATGCCCCTTTTATGAACAGATGGCTTGAAACAGGCCCCATTGATTTGTTCGACTGGATGTATCCGCTGGCAGGGGGATTAATCGTTTTTTGTCTGGTGGAACTTGAAAAATGGATCATTGCATCAGATTCGGGTTTTTTCTCGTAGAGACTGTTTGCCGCTTTAATCCCCCTGGTCGGGTTCTGCATGTTTCTCAATTCTAATCATTGGCCAGGATGGACCTGATCGCTTCATAATAGACGGTTCCCATGAGTTCATATCCCTCGGCATTTAAATGAACACCGTCTTCGTATAAATGCTCCTCCACAGTCATTACCGCCTCTGTATCCGCAAGAATGATCCGGTCACCCGCCGACTGCCGTTGGGAAATATAATCCCTTAAAATTTCATTGTATTGAGCAGTCACCACTGCACGGTCCGTTTCCTCCAGTGACTCGTGGCCCGCTTCCTTTGAGGTGACAGGCGGTATGGTCGCCGCAATCAGCCAGGCTTCCGGACCGGAATGATCCAGCAGGTCCTGAACAAGCTCATTCCATCGTTCCGCAATCGCTTCGGCGGGTTCGTTGATGTACCACGCAATGTTATTTGTTCCCACCATCAGAAATATGTATTCAGGATCATGGCGTATCATCAGTGATTCAGCTTTTTCATGAATTCCCTGGATGGTTATGCCACCGACCCCCTCATGGTCCGGATCGGGAATGACACCGTTGTTTTGCTGCTGATCACCCACGTAATCCAGGGTATAACCGTCATCTGTCAACAGATTCCAAAGCCGAATCCTGGATCGGCCGTCATTGGTTATACTGTCTCCCAAAGGCATGACTACCAAGTGTCCTCCCGATGCAGATGTGTCGGGATCACCGCCGCCGGGGTCCTGTTCTCCGTCGTCCGGATCCTGTTCACCGCCGCCGGGGTCCTGCTCTCCGTCGTCCGGATCCTGCTCACCGCCGCCGGGGTCCTGTTCTCCGTCATCGGGATCCTGCTCACCGCCGTCGGGATCCTGTTCTCCGTCATCGGGGTTCTGTTCTCCGTCATCGGGGTTCTGTTCTCCGTCATCCGGATCCGACCGCCCGAAAACAGCAGCTATATTTTTATCCCGGCTCATCATAACGGTGTCCGGATTTTCCGCCCCATCCTTATCTCCTTCCCAGCGGATAAAATTCCAGCCTTCAGAGGCTTCGGCGGATACTTCAACTGAATTGCCTTCTTCAAACTCTCCTTCCGCTGGGCTGATCGATCCACCTTCAGCAGGGAGTGACGTCGTGGAAAACGTTACAAATGACGGTTCATTCTGTTCACAGGTCATCAGTATCATAAGGAGGAGAAGACCTGGAAAAAATAATTTTTTCATGTATTTGACAGTGTTTTATGTTTATTGTTTTTTGTTATACAGTTAATGGATGTTGACTCCTGGTGCCGCCGAATTTGCCATGGCGGACCTGAAATACCCGCTTCACCTGAAGCCGGATGGTCAGCCATACTTCAGGGAACCGGCTCTCCCAGTGACGCTTCCAGCAATTCAAACCAGTCCTGGCGGTCCAGGTCGAGAGACGCTGACTTGACCGCTTTGTCGATATGCAGGATGTTGCCAGTACCGACAACAGGGAATGGCTTTGACGGAAGTTGAAGAAGCCAGGCAAGTGCAAGGACATCAATGGAACAGCCGTACTTTTCGGCAAGTTTCAACAGGGTGATGCGAACGCGGACGGCCTGGTGGCTTTTCCGGTAGAACAGGGCGCCGCCTTTGAGCGGAGACCAGATCATGGGCCGGATGTTGTCGCGCTGAAGCTGGTTGAATGTTCCGTTGAACAGGGTATCTGTAAAGAGCAGTGAGGCCTGTATCTGGTTGGTCACCAGCGGAATATCCAACCGTTCCTGAAGCCAGACAAACTGCATGGGAGTGAAATTGGACACACCGGCATACCGGATCTTGCCCTCTTCAGCCAGATCCGAAAGGATGCCGGCTATTTCATCGATGTTCATCAGCGGACTTGGCCGGTGTATCAGCAACAGGTCCAGATAGTCGGTATGCAGATCCTTCAGGGATGTCTCGACCGAATTGCGGATATGTTCCTTCGTGGTATTGTAATGGTTTACCTTATTTTCAGGTCGGTTTTCTGATACAAGCGCATTTCCGCATTTACTGACCAGCTGCATCCGGCCGCGCAGCTCCGGACGATCTTTCAGAATCCTGCCAAACAGCGGCTGGCTCAGGTAATCCCCGTAAATATCCGCACTGTCAATCGTGGTGATACCTCGCTCCACGACGGCTTCTATAAACTTTCCAAGTTCCCTGTCGGAATAATTCCACGTCGGCAGCCGCAGCATGCCGGCCGATATCCTGGACACTTCAGGGCCGTCAGGATGGATCCTCTCCAGTAGCTCACTCATCTTGATTCTTTTTAATTCTGTTGCTGACTAATAAACCCTGTCCGGCAAAAGAGCATTCCAATGGTATTCGGAACTGCTTTTATTATGAATGTGATATAATAAATCCTTTAACCGGGCGTAATAAAAAGCATACCGATAATGTGCCAAATCAGGTCTGCAATGTGCCAAATCAGGTCTGCTGAGCTGATACAGACGGTCAAGGTATGTCGGCCTCACAACCATCATCCTGGGGATAGCATCAGGCGGGTGGCACTGATCCGGCACTACCCGCGGCAGCAGCACTCAGGTTTTTTGCAGGGACTGGTAAATTCTGAGGAGTTGTCCCCAGACAAAGGGAATCAGACTCATCAGAAATATCAGCAGCCAGCCTGTCCCGCCGGGATTTTCAGTTCTGAGAACGCCGGCTAACACGGGCAGGTAAACAGTAGCCAGCAGCAGAATGATGCAGAGAATAATGGATCCGGCGATGTATGGATTCCTGATGATGTCATTCGACAGGAAATGCGATTTCGGATTCCTGAGATTATAAACAAACCAGAGTTTCCCGAATGCCAGAGTCAAAAATGAAATCGTGACAGCCCGCTCCTGTTCAAAGCCCATCTGATAGACAGCTAAAGCCAGAGCCCCCAAAACGGAAGCAGATAAAATGACGGACCAGCCGCCGATTGCATACCAGTGACTTTTTGCAAGGACAGGTTCATTTTGAGGCCTGGGCTTTTGCTTCATTATGCCCTCTTCTCCGGTTCCCATCCCGAGAGCGAGTGCAGGAAATACATCTGTTATGACATTCAGATAAAGAATCTGAAGTGGAAGAAGAGGGAGAGGGAAAAAATAAAACCCTCCTATAACAGTGGCGATCATAACGGCCACTACTTCGGCAACATTTGTGCATAACATGAACAGGACAGACTTACGGATGTTTCCGAAAATAATCCGCCCGTGCCGTACTGCTGTAACAATGGAGCTGAAAGCATCATCCAGAAGTACCATATCGGAAATCTCCCTGGCTGCATCCGTACCCCGCCGTCCCATTGCAATACCGATATCCGCTTTTTTCAGAGCCGGTGTGTCATTGACCCCGTCACCGGTCATCGCTACCGTCCACCCTTCGCCCTGCATCATCTTAACCAGGTGAAGTTTTTGCTGAGGACTGACCCGGGAAAAAATATTGCTTTCAAGAATCTTCCGGCGCTCGCTGTCTGACAATTCATCGGGATCTTTCAGCTCAGTGCTATGTATAACTACCGGATCTTCTTCATTGGTGATCCCTGTCTCTTTCGCTATGGCGGTCGCAGTCGCACCCTGGTCACCGGTTACCATAATCACGCGTATTCCCGCACTCTGGCACTCCCTGATGGCATCGCCTACGTCACTCCGGGCCGGATCCAGCAGGCCTATTAATCCGAGAAACCGCAGTTCTTCAAAAGGTTCAGCATCTTTGTCTTCCACAGTCTTGTCAGCAACAGCCAGAAGCCGGAGACCTTCCCCGGCAAGACGTCCGGATCTTTCGAGCCACTTGTCTTTCTCTTCATCACTGAGAGATTCAACGGCATCCGGTCCGTTCCGGACAATGCCGGTACAGGCGTCAAGCAGCTTTTCCGGGGCCCCTTTCACGTTCACCTCCAGACGGCTGCCGGCTTGATTATAAGTGGCCATCATCATTGTATCAGAGCTGAACGGCACCTCCCGCACTTCCGGTTTCTCCGACAGCAGCCTGCCACGCTGCAGCTCCATGGAAAGACCGGCTCTCAGGAGGGCTGTCTCAGTAGGATCCCCCTGCTCATCTTCCGCTTTCAGGTCGTCATCCTCATCTGTTACAGAGGCATTGCTGCACAATACCACGACTTCCATGATCCGGCGGAGAACGGACGGATCGGTCCCGTCCTCCGCTTCCGGGCTCTTTGAATGTTCATCAAGCCTGAAATCACCTTCGGGGGTGGAGACCCTTCTTACCGTCATGTGGTTTTCTGTAAGAGTTCCCGTTTTATCGGTAAATATGACACCGGTAGATCCCAGTGTTTCAACCGCCTGAAGTCTGTTGATCAGCACATTTTTTTTTGAAAGCACATACATACCGCGTGCAAGGGCAATTGTGGCCACGATCGGCAACCCTTCGGGAATAGCGGCAACACCCAGAGCGATGGCCGTTTCAATCATGATTTGCGGTTCCCGGCCTGCAAGCAGTCCTGTCACGGCAACGACGGCTGCAACGGTTATGGTGAGCCATGCGAGTTTCCGGCCGAGATTGTTCAGTTTTTTTTGAAGGAGAGTGGCTTCCTTTTCTGCTGTTTCGGCAAGTTCTGAAATTTGTCCGATTTCAGTATTCATACCTGTGGCCGTTACAACTCCTTCAGCAGATCCGTCGGTAATAAACGTTCCTCTGAAGACCATGCAGTGCCGGTCGGCAATTGCGGCATCGTCATCAACCGGAGAGGTACTTTTCAGGACTGAAACGGATTCTCCCGTTAATGCCGACTCGTTCACATTCAGGTTATTGGATTCAATCAGGCGTACGTCCGCTGGAACCAGGTCACTGCTTTCAAGGATAAGGATATCGCCGGGAACAAGAGTATCGCTCTCTACTTCCTGTTCTTTCCCGTTCCGCCGGACACGAACTTTATCACGCTCGGTTCTCCGCAGGGCTTCCATGGAGCGGGAAGCTTTCCATTCTGTAAAAAAGCCGATCAGGGCATTCACAACCAGCACAGCTGTGATGGCTATTCCGTCCGGGTAATGCTGGAACGCAAAAGCAACAATTGCCGCAACGACCAGTATGATGATTACAATGCTTTTGAACTGATCAAGCAGTATCTGCAGGAGGTTTCGCTGTTTGAACTCGCGAAGACGATTTGGCCCGTTATTTTTCCTGCTTCTGTTGTATTGATCCCGGTTCAGGCCCTTTTCAACATTGCTGTCGAGGTTTTTCAGGACCTCTTCGGCAGTCCGGGAGTGGTAAGGAATCGTGTGCTCTTGATTATTCGTGTGCTCTTGTTGATTCATTCCCTGATGGTTATGAACAGTCAGTTTCAAAAGGCTGCAGTTACTGGAGTACGCCTGCATTTTTCGAAGAGATGAACATGGATCTCAAACCGGAACATGGATCTTCAAACCGTCAGTTCAGCAGCATGAAATTAAACGCCTGGCTGCCTGAATGCGTTCACCGGGGAAACGGCATGAAATCACGCGGGCGGCGGGGAAATGAAGCGGCAACCGTCGGCCGCTGTTACTGGATCCCGGAGGCTATCCATCCGGCCAGTGCCAGGATGACAAGGATGACCGGTGGTCTGGCAAAATTAACTGTAAATCCGGGGTTGGATTTCCGTGGTACAATGATCCGTTTGTCGTCCGGATTGTAATAAAAAAGATAAAACAGGTAATTTTTGCTGTTGAAGGCAGGCTCCGGTCCGGGATTTTTATGCATGCTATGCCTTGCAATAGATCTCAGGAGGAGGCTTCCCGCAAAGGTAGCCGTAATGATAAAGACTGTAATTATAAACATGTTCCGGAGGATTGCGTGAGCGGCCGGAATATAAAAAATTGTGAAGCAAGAATCGTGTAAACACATCGTTCGCAAGTGGGATAAGGAAAAATAATCCGACCGGGAGCCGGCAGAAATTCGTTGGTACTGTTACCTGTTTACCACATTATCACAACATCACAGGAGAGAAGGGAATGAGCAACGAATCAGCTGACGAATTTTATAAAGAGCAAAATCGGGAATTGCTTTCAGCCAATAAAAAATACAAATCGGAAATCGCAAACCTGGAGAAGAAAAAAGACAAGCTGGAGAAAAAATTAAGCGGGACCCTGGAATCAAAAGAGGATTTGAAAAAATCGGAGAAGGCTTTGCGTGATGAGAAAGAATTTGCAGATTTGCTGAATGATACGCTGCGGGAGGGTTTTCTGGTGCTTGACCAGAATCTCCGGGTGAAAACAGGCAACTCTTCTTTTTATGACCTCTTTCAGGTAGAGGCCGGAGAGACGGAAGGCAAACTCCTGTATGAGTTGGGAAACAATCAATGGGATATTCCCATTTTTCGAAAACTGCTTGAAAATATTTTGCCCGAAAAAAAGGAGGTGGATGATTATGAAATCGAGCATGATTTTGAAGAGATCGGACACCGGGTAATGATTTTGAACGCCAGGCAAATCGACCATCTCCAGCTTATCCTGCTGGTTATAGAGGATGCGACCGAACGCAAGATGGCGTTACAGGAAGTAAAAAGATCCAGGGATACACTGGAGGAACGTGTAGAAGAGCGGACCGGTCAGTTGCGCAGGCTTGCCAAACGTTTGACCGAAAGCGAACAGAACGAGCGATCACGCATTTCCGCCATACTCCATGACGATCTGCAGCAGGTTCTTTATGCTGTCCTGATGAATATGGACCTTCTTTACCAGAAGGTGAATTCTGCTGATACGGAACTTGTGGCTGGACAGATATCCGAACAGATATCCGAGATGAAGTCAATGGCAAAACAGGCTATCGACAAAACGAGACAGCTTTCGGGCGACCTCAATCCGCCTATATTGCAATCTGAGGATCTGGGAGAGATGCTGTCGTGGCTTGTCAGCAGGTTTGATGAAATGTACGAATTGAAAATAGAGCTGAAGATCCAGGCACGGTTCCTGATATCCGACAGGGAAGTGCGCGTGATGATCCTGCGGATACTGAAAGAGCTGCTCTTCAATATTGTAAAGCATGCGGAAACGGATGAAGCGGTAATCGAAACCAAACGCGCAGATGACAATGACGGGCTGGTCATCTGTGTTACAGATGCCGGGAAAGGGTTCGATATGGACGAAGTCAGGGACAAAGACAGTTTCGGTTTGGTCAATGTCCGTGAGCGGCTGAATTTGTATGGTGGAAATCTCCGGATTGATTCTGCCCGGGGCAGGGGAACCCGCATGATGTTAATCATACCATCCGGGCGTCATGCCATTGTCGGGAAATAGACGTAGAGGGGTCACAAGTTGAACTTCTTTTTGGGACGCGCTCCGGCTTTGAAGGACAGACTGAACTCTATTACACGTATGCCGGGGCAGAGTTTGAGAATTAAAATTTCAATTTAGAACAAAATTCCTGACAATGCGGCTGAGGCAAATCGGTGACTGTCCGCTATCCGGAAAATTACCTGATGTTTTTTCGGTAGCCGGAATGAAAGAGGTTCTGTATTTTTAAAATCCACAGTGTGGAGTACAATGTGGAGATTGAGTGTGTAAATACAGCCTAAACAAATGCAATGCCAAAGCAATGTCCGGAATCCATGGAAAAATTGACTGACGAGATCAGGTTCAAGGCTTTTTTAGAGAAAGACCCTTCTTTTGAAGGTCTGTTCATTACCGGCGTTAAAACCACGGGGATCTTTTGCCGGCCGACGTGCCGCGCCAGGAAGCCGAAACGGGAAAATGTGGAATTTTTCACGTCAGCCGGAGAGGCACTCCGGAGCGGTTACCGGCCGTGCAGGCTCTGCAAACCGTTGGAGAAAAAAGATGCCACACCGGCTTACATATCGGGCATTTTAAAAGATCTGGAATCGGACCCGTCGCTGAAGTTCAGGGAGAGAGATTTAAAAGACAGGGGCATTGATCCCAATACAATCCGGAGATGGTTCCAAAAACATCACGGATTGACATTTCATGCCTACCAGAGGATGTACAGGATCAATACCGCCTTTAAAAAGATAAAGAACGGCGAGTCGGTCACCTCTGCTGCATATGATTCGGGATACGAATCGTTGAGTGGCTTTAACGATTCATTCAAATCTGTATTCGGAGTGTCTCCAGCCAACAGCAAAGAACGGAACGTTATAGATATTGCCAGACTTGAAACTCCCCTGGGAACCATGTTCGCCTGTGCGAATGAAAAAGGAATCTGCCTGCTGGAATTTTCCGACCGCAAGATGCTCGAGACCCAACTCAAAGATCTTGCCCGGCGGTTGAATGCGGTTATCGTTCAAGGAGGGAACCCGTTTACAGATCAGTTAAAACGGCAGCTGGCAGAATATTTCAGCGGGGAAAGGAAGCAATTTGACGTGCCCCTTTTCATGACGGGTTCTGCCTTCCGGCAGTCGGTATGGAACGCACTCCGGGATATTCCCTACGGAACAACCTGCTCCTACAGGGAGCAGGCTGAAGCCATTGGCAAAGCGAAGGCGGTGCGGGCCGTGGCCAATGCCAACGGCATGAACAGGATCGCCATCCTCATCCCCTGCCACCGCGTGGTCGGTTCGGACGGGAAACTGACCGGTTACGCCGGCGGATTGTGGAGGAAAAGATATCTGCTCGACCTTGAACGGGATACGTCGAACGGAGATACAGTGAAGACAACATGGATGGCAGGGGATATAGTGAAGACGGAAAATGAATGATTGGGAGGGACGAAAGCTTCCGTAATCCTGTCGGGGCCCTCTGGAGATTGACATAAAATGACGAACAGACAACTGGAACGAAAAGTCAGCGAACTGCATATTTCCTCCGTAAAACGGCATATTTTTTTATGTGCCGACCAGACGGAGCCGAAATGCTGCAAAAAGGAAATCGGCCTGGAAGCATGGGCTTACCTGAAACAGAGGCTGAAGGAACTGAAACTGGACGACCGGGGTGGAATCTACCGCACGAAAGCCAACTGTCTGAGGGTGTGCAAACGCGGCCCGGTTGCGGTGGTTTATCCCGAAGGCACCTGGTACCATTCCTGCCGGCCGGCGGTTCTGGAACGGATCATCCGGGAGCACCTGATCGGGGGAGAGCCTGTCAAAGACTACCTGATGATCGAACATCCGCTCGGGTGATTCCGACCGGGGAGACATTTACCCGGTCCGGGGGATTCCCTCCTTCATCACTTCCGCGAACAGCCGGTGGGACTTCAGGCGTTCATTCGGATCGAACACGTACGAAGCCACCATCACTTCATCGGCCTCTGTCTGCTCCAGAAAACCTGACAGCTCCCTGTGTATTTTCCTTTTGCCGCCAATAAAGGAGCAGGACAACATCTGTTCTACCGCCATTTTCTGGTGGATATCCCAAACCTGATTTATGTCATCCACGGGCGGGGGCATCGGCTTGCGGTCACCCGTTATCACTCCCATAAACATCTGCTTCATGGAGGTGGACAGATAATCCGCCTGTTCGTCCGTATCGGCGGCTATGATATTCATGCACAACATTGTATACGGATTTGCCAGCTGTTTTGACGGCTTGAACCGCTCACGGTAAATGCGAAGGGCCGGCATTAACTGCTGCGGGGCGAAATGACTGGCAAATACATAGGGCAATCCCAGTTCGGCCGCCAGAAAGGCACTGTCGGTACTGGAGCCTAAAATCCAGATGGGGATGTCTGTGCCCTCTCCGGGAATAGAACGTACCCTGCTGTTTCGGTTGCCGGCTGATAAATACTGCTGGAGCAGCTTCACGTTTTCCGGAAAACGCTGTACTTCCCGGATGCGGTCGGGGCGGATTGCATTCGCAGTAACCTGATCCGTACCCGGGGCGCGGCCAAGTCCCAGATCCACCCGGCCGGGATAGATGGCAGCAAGTGTCCCAAACTGCTCCGCTACGACCAGCGGAGAATGATTGGGCAGCATGATACCTCCCGAGCCGACGCGGATAGATGTTGTAGCTTCCGCAACATATCCCAGCAGAACGGACGTGGCGGAGCTGGCGATATTTTCCATATTGTGATGCTCCGCCATCCAGAAGCGGCTGTAACCATACTCTTCGGCATAAATGGCTAATTCCCGGCTGTTGCGGATTGCATCGGCAATGCTGTGACCTTGTGTAACAATAGCCAGGTCCAGTACAGAATAGGGAATCATATGATTTACTCCAGCTCTTTCATCAAATTTTTCAAATCCAGCGGCCGGGTCACCATGTCAACAGTTCCCGCCTCCCCGTACGACCATTGCTCCTTCGGACGGTCGCAATAAAGTTCAACTCCGTTACCGTCCGGATCATTCAGGTAGATGGCCTCGGATACGCCGTGGTCACTGGCTCCCGATATCGGATAATCCGCCTTTCTCAACCGGTCATAAATAATAGCCAGGTCTTCGTTTTCTTTTGAGTTCTGCAGCCGGAAAAAATGAGTTAGGCACCCGCAGCATACTCAGCTTCGGCGGCAAACTCAAAAGCTGTAAAAAAGGGTGATGCGGGGGATGAAATCTGTTGCAGGGGTCATTCCGTCCGGGGTCTCTCCATAGATGACCGCCTCGATATTGGGTATGAGGCTGATCATATCTTCTGACAGCTGAAAATCCACTCCCGCTACCACCAGTGTGGATTCCGCCTCATTGCTAAACGGAAGATAGCTGATATTTTCTCCATCCGGATTGGGGGCAAACATGTGATCCACTCGTAACAGCCCGGTTGTCCCCTGTGCAAGGGCGGCCCGGACAAAGGCCGACGCTATGTCCAGATTCGTATCGCCGGCTATCGGGTTATCCGTCTGCTGGAAAGCATACAGGGCTCCAAAAGCCACTGTTTCTGACTCATATCCGACAAATCCCTGGACTGTCTTGCGGGGTGTGTCATCAGCAAGACTGTTCCAGTCGCCGTAAGCCTCCACCACCCACTGACCTGTGAGCTGATAGGAGAGGGACAGCATCATTTTCTTCCCTTCGTCTGTTTCCGGGCCTGTACTGTTGCCGTTACCCACCATCACATGATAATTCCATCTTTCGCTTTCGTCAAGTGCACCCTTTGCTGCAAGTCCGAAATCCCTGGAGCCGGCCAGACGCTGTAAATCCAGGGGGGTTTTCTCCACCGACCGGTAATTCCAGATGCTTTCCACCAGTGCAAAAGTGGGACTGGGGGATATACCCGCGAGGATCTCATGTCGGTCATTTTCCCATTTGAGCCAGGCATCCTTGACAAAGGGGGTCATTCGCCCTCCGGTCTGATAGTTGCCTTCGCTGTTCATTTCAAGCCTCAGTCTGCCTGAAAAGGAGTCATTATAACGATGGGTATAGCCTAGATAGATTCTCCGGAACCGGAAACCGTTACTCCCTTCCAGTGATTCGCGGTGATTGGAAACAACCCAGTAGTAATCGTTGAATGCCAGTCCGCTTATGGTGCCATCCTGCCCCACCTTCACCTGGGCCATGGATGTGGTTGCCGTAATAAAGAGAAACAAAATCAGTAAGACTGCTCTTCTCATGCATCAATTTTAATGTATGCCGGTTCCCAATCCGTCAGTCCTGCCGCTTCCGGTCCCTGTATTTTTCTTTTTTATGCTTCAGGACTTTTGCCTCAATATAAAAAATAATCTCTTCGGCGGTATTTTTCACCAGGTCCCCCACACGTTCCAGTTTCATCCTGCTTTCAGGGGCAGACTGCCATAGCTTTTTTCCGAAAACATGGGGTTCCATTCCGTACCGGTTAAAAAATTGACAATGGAAATTTACCGGGAAAGTCGGCTGCATCTGCCAGCAAAATCATACGATGCCTGCCGTGGTCAGGATTGTGTCCAGGGCACAGGCCGCCAAGATAGCAGGGTCGCTTTAATCGTAAAATACCGATTTAATTTGAGAGCCGGCTCAGGAATTTTGATAACAATATGTTAACACAACAGTAACATTGAGTTTATAAGAATTACTGAATTTGTTTATTCAATTTATTCCATCTAAACACTTACATGCACATACAGTATATGCTAAACATTATACTTAAACCGGGTTTTAAAATATGTAGTATAGGGTTTGCAAGTTTTCTCTTTTTGGCGGCAGGATGTGGTGGCAGCGGTGACGACGATCCGTCCCGTACAGAAAATTCATCTGGTGAGCGTGTAGATATCCTCGGGGCAGGCGCCACATTCCCCGCTCCGCTGATCACTGCAATGGCCGACGAGTACCGTGATATAACACAGGGCCGAGTCACAGTCAATTACCAATCAATCGGTTCAGGCGGTGGGATCCGGCAGTTTATTGAACAGACAGTGATGTTCGGAGTAAGTGAAGCGTTCCTTTCCGACGAAGTGATGGCCGATATGGAAAGGCGGACAGGAGGAAAAGCATTCAATATACCGATTACACTGGCTGATGTAGTTCCCACTTATAATTTACCTGGTATCGACAAAGGGCTTGTATTCAGCGGTGAGCTGTTGGTGGATATTTATATGGAAAGGATCACGAGATGGAATGACCCGAAAATTATCGAGCTCAACCGGGAATCTGATCTGCCACCGTTGCCGATTACGGTTGTTCACCGCTCTGATGGTTCTGGCACCACCAACGTATGGACAAGCTATTTGACCCGCGTATCCGAAGAGTGGGCAGACCGGGTGGGTTATGCCACCAGCGTGAATTGGCCAGCCGGTATCGGCGGAAACGGCAATGAAGGTGTTGCCGGCATGGTACAGAATACCCCGGGGGCGATCGGCTACAACAGTCTCTCCTATGCCCTGCTGAACAACATGTCTTATGGTGCGGTGATCAACTCCTCGGGAAATGTGATTGAGCCGAGTTTCGATGCCACCAGCGAGGCGGCTAACATCGATCTTCCCGAAGACACTCGAATCCTGTTCACCGACACCCCGGCCCCGGAAGGGTACCCGATCGCAGGATTTGCCTGGGTGCTGATCTACGAAAACCTCGACAGTAATAATGCTATCCGCAGTCGCCGGGATGCGGAAGAACTCATCGAATTCCTGGTCTGGAGCATCACAGAAGGACAAGAACTTTCAGAAGGACTTGGATACGCACGACTTCCAGAAGCGGCTCTGGAAAGGAATTTCGAGATGATTCGCCAGCTCAAATGGAATGGCGAGCTCATCGGAGAGGACATCCTGTCAGAGCATGATCTGATATAATCATAAAAGACAACTTTTTATTAGCGGCTTGAATAAAGCATTTACTCTCATTTTTGTACGTTTTCACTAATCGTCCATGCCAGATAAACCAACATCACAGATGATCAGAGAAGTGCTCCGGAAACCTCCGGCAATGATCTATCGCAGACTGGGTGACAGGATTTTCTCTGTAACAACTGTTGTTATTGGTTCGATCATCATTGTTCTTGCTGTGGCAATGGCCTGGGTCCTTTACAGTGAAGCCAGTCTGGCGCTCGGGGAGTTCGGATTTCTCGATTTTCTTACCGGCAAAACCTGGGATCCGGCGGTGCAGCTTCAGTTCGGCGCCTGGCCTTTTTTGTTCGGAACCCTTGTTACCAGCGGAGCGGCCCTTCTGATTGCCTTTTTTCCAGCTGTGGCTGTTGCCATTTTTACTGCGGAGTACGCACCACGCTGGCTTGCCAGTATTATCGATAACCTTGTCAATCTTATTGCGGCTATTCCAAGTGTCGTGGTGGGCATATGGGGCATATTCGTCCTGGCGCCCTGGATACGTGATACCGTCTACATGCCGATCTTTCTGTGGGCAGGAGAGAATTACCCAGGTCTGCTCCCGGTTCTCGGAAATCCAATCGGGTACGGACTGGCGACCGCTACCATCGTCCTTGCCTTGATGATCGTACCTTATACGACGGCTCTGTCCAGGGATGCTATTCATCTTGTACCCCGGGAACAGCGGGAAGCCTGCCGGGCACTGGGAGCTACACGTTGGGAAGTGATCCGGATGGCGGTCCTGCCCTACGCACGCGGCGGCATCATGGCAGGGGCCATTTTGTCGTTAGGGCGTGCTATTGGTGAGACAATGGCCGTAGCAATGCTGATCGGGAATAAGAACACCCTGCCGTTTTCAATTCTGGGTGCCGGAGCCACTATGCCGTCAGTCATTATCAACGAATTCCGAGAGGCCGTGGAAAGCCTTCACCTCTCCAGTCTGATGGCAATCGGTTTCATTCTGTTTTTAATTTCACTGATCGTAAATCTTGTCGCTGCCTGGATCAGCCGAAGGTTATCGATCAATGGAGGTCAAACCGTATGATCAAATCACTGAGACAACGCCGTATACGGGACAGGATCATGGTGAGCCTTCTGGTGGTCAGTACTGTCCTGGTGCTGCTGCCGTTGCTAATCATCATCTTCTATGTGTTTGTCAACGGAATCACCGCCCTGAACTGGGAATTTTTCACCGAAGAGCTGGGATCCCCTTCACGAGCCATGCAGGATCGACCCACAGGCCTGGTACATACCATTCTGGGTACTCTGGTCGTGGATTTTTTGGCCCTGATCATGGCGGTGCCTGTTGGATTGGGAGCGGGGATCATGCTTTCCGAATACCCCGAGCACATGCTGAATCCTCTTCTGCGGGTGATGAATGACACGCTCAACGGGATGCCTGCCGTGCTTAAGGGCCTGTTAGTATTTGTTCTGGTGGTAAAGCCGATGGGCACATTTTCCGGGATAGCTGGTGGTATCGCATTGGCTTTGGTAATGTTACCGATCATTGCCCGGACAACCGAAAGTGCCTTGACAGGCATCCCCTGGTCGATTCGGGAAGCCGGGCTGGCCATCGGGTTACCGCGCTGGCGCGTCGTGCTCTCGACAGTATTGCCAGCCGCACGTGTCGGACTGGTTACGGGAATACTGATCGCCTTTGCACGGGCAGCCGGAGAAGCAGCCCCGCTTTTGTTTACCTCATTCGGCAATAACTATCTGCCGAACCAGGGTTTGGATATGCTCTTTGGACCCGTCGACACGCTCCCACAGCGACTGTACAGCCTGGCGATCAGCCCGTATGCCGAATGGCATGCCATGGGTTGGGGAGCCGCAATTATCCTGCTCGGCTTCGTTATCATCACCTATATTGTGGCGCGTCTGGCGACCCGGCAGAAATTTTAAACTAAATCATTCAAAGTGTCATACAGAATAAACATAATGGGCCGGCCGATTCGGAATCATTCAAGTTTAAGTAGCCAACCACTGAATGTCGCAAAATCTCATGGGCTAAACCTTTTTAGCATGTCAGGATTATTACCCGACTATCACTCTCGCGGACAACCGGGTCGGGAACAAAAGGAACCGGGTGAAGCCAACTCCAACATGCGTATGGTGACGAAAAATCTAACAGTAAACTACGGACAGAACCAGGCTGTAAAAGATGTGTCCTTGTCCATTCCTGATAAAAAAGTTACGGCCCTGATAGGACCTTCCGGATGCGGAAAAACGACTTTCCTGCGGGCGTTGAACCGCATGCATGACCTTACCAGGGAGGCCGTTGTATCTGGTCAGGTCCTTTTGGACGACAAAAATATATACGATCCTGAAGTCAATCCTGTTGTGATCCGCCGGCGAGTCGGGATGGTCTTTCAGAAGCCTACACCTTTTCCGACCATGTCTATATTTGACAATGTCATTGCAGGTCTTAAATTGGTGGGGATACGGAAAAAAGCCGTCCTCGATGAAGTTTGTGAAAAAGCTCTAAGACAGGCAGCCCTTTTTGACGAGGTAAAGGATCGGTTGTATGATCCGGGTACAAGTCTTTCGGGCGGACAGCAACAGAGACTATCCATCGCCCGGGCGCTTGCGGTTGACCCGGAAGTATTGTTGATGGACGAACCAACCAGCTCCCTTGATCCGCAGTCGACTAACCGTATTGAAGAGCTGATACACACGTTGAAAGAGCAGGTTACAATTGTAATCGTAACTCACAATATGCAACAGGCTGCACGAGTTTCCGACCGGACCGCATTTTTCTATATAGGAGATCTCGTAGAGATTGGGAATACCAAAGCACTGTTCACCAATCCCGGGGAAACAAGAACCGAAGAGTACATATCGGGCCGGTTCGGATAAACCAATAGAAAAATTACAATAGAAGGCTTTGCAAGCAAAGAGAACCTTGCAAACCCAATAACCATTTTAAAAAATAAAGGAGAAGCGAATGATGCGGGCGGCATTTCAGGGACATCTGGCCAATCTCGAACAAGACCTCGTTACGATGAGCGAAATGGTAGCTAAAGCCGTAAACCGGTCTGTCGAAGCATTAAAAACGAGAAATCTGGAAGAGGCGAAACAGATTAAAGAAGATGACCAAAAGATCAATGACAAACGATGGGAAATCGAGGAGACGTGCATCAATCTCATCGCGACACAGCAGCCTGTAGCAACGGATCTTCGGGAACTGATAGCGATTTTAAATATAATCACTGACCTTGAACGTATGGGGGATTATGCCAGTGGAATTGCCAAAATTATTATCAAACTCGGTGATGGCCCTCTGATCAAACCATTGATCGATATTCAGAGAATGGCGGGCATCGCCGTTGAAATGATCCATAAATCGCTCAAGGCATACACCGGGCGCGATGATAAAGCTGCCCGACTTATAAGCAAACAAGATGACGAAATTGATGAACTCTACGGACAGGTCCAGCGAGAGCTGATTTCCGTCATGATTGAAGATCCCAGTAAAATCACCCGCTCTACGTATCTGACATGGGCGGCTCATAATTTGGAACGCATCGGGGATCGAGTCACGAATATCTGCGAACGAATCATTTTTCTTGTTACCGGGGAAATGGTGGAGAATGTCTCAAAAGAGTGAACAGTAGATAACCATATGTTTTCATTGTCCTACTCCCACAATCGTCACAAGCGCTGCACCGGACTGAATTATGAATAGCATGATGGCCACGGCAACCGCCAGCTGAAAGAATTGTGCGGTTGAACATTCCTGAATTCCTCTGCCACGGCCTCTGTAACAGGATAGACTGTACCCGATCCGTCCACATGAATATCACCCGACAGTTGTCCGGACCTCTCGCCTGAACCGCAGGAAGACCGGGAAGAAGATCCGGCTTGTCTTCAGGGGCCGTATTCGCTGTTGAATTCTGTGTATGAATTCAGGAGCGGGAAACGTGGTTCATTAAACGTGGTGTTATCTGAAGATGTGAAGGTTATCTGATCGCCGGAAACGGCCGGAGCAAAATGGATGAACAGGCAAACAAACCATCAGGAGACCAACAGACGGACATCTTTCTGCTGGAAGAGAAATATCCGTTTGCCAGAAGGGAGAAAAGGGTACAAAAGGTCTTCATAGCAGTCATGCTTCTCTTTTTAATCGCCGGCTTTCTGGGGCTGTTCAGCAACGGAATCCTTAGCAACAGGATCAGCGCCGGCAGCGGCTATGATATCGAATACCAGAAGTTTGTCAGAATACAAACCCCTGACAGACTATTTATACACCTGAAAAATTCCGACAGCTCAACGGATATTTCCGTCAACAGGGAATATTTAAAGAACGTGAGAATAGAGCAGGTGATCCCCAGGCCCGAATCCGTCAGAAGTAAAAATAATCAGATGGTATACACACTCAATACGGCGCAGACAGGGTTAATTATTATTTATATAAAACCATTAAGGGCAGGCATACAGGAACTGGAGCTGGGTGTTGATGACGAGGTAAAAACAATAAAACAAGTAACCTACTTTTGATTATGGAATTAATATTGAGAACCGTTTTTATTTATTTGTTCATAACGATAGTCTTTCGCCTGTCGGGGAAAAGGTCATTATCCAATATAACGACCATAGATTTTGTCCTCTTACTCATCATAGGCGAATCTGTCCAGCAGGCCCTGGTCATTAATGATTCTTCTATCGTCGGTGCCATGATGGTGATTGGAACGCTGGTGACAATGGATCTCAGCTTTGCGCGGCTTTCAAAACAGTCCAACCTGTTTGATAAAATTTCGAACGGCATCCCGGTCATCATCCTGAAAGACGGTGAATTGCTAAAAAAAAGAATGGACGAAGAGAATATAGAGATTGAGGATGTTCTGGAATTCGCCCGCCGGAGCGGCCTGGACAAAATAGATCAGATTAAATATGCAGTGCTGGAAAAGGATGGACAGATAAGCATTATTGCCAAATGAACAGAACAGGACATCAGATCAATGGACCGCCGGCAGGTTCAATACCGGCAATGTTCAAAAAAAGATGATGATCCCTCCAATTCCCACAAACCAGCAGTAGTAGGAGAAATAGTGGAATTTTTCTTTTTTGAGAAGGATAATGAGGTAAGTAAGCGCGATATATCCGGCAATGAATGACGTCAGAAATCCGGCGATGAGGCTAACAACAGCCGCTGATTCAATACCGTTTTCTGCAATTTCCGTAAGTTCAAGCAGCATGGCACCTGCCAGGACAGGCAAGACCATCAGGAATGAAAAATTTGCGACCATTTCCCTGTCAACCCCGGTGAACAGGCCTGCCGAAATGGTGGACCCGGACCGGCTGATTCCGGGCAGAATGGCCAGTGCCTGTGCCAAACCCATCAGCAATCCGCTTTTGGCATCGAGATCTTTCTTTGGAGCACTGACAAGCTTGGTGGAAAAAAGGAGAAATCCGGTTATCAGGAGCATGAAGGATACCAGGAGTGGATTCAGAAACATGGATTCAATGGCATCCTTCATAGTGAATCCCACATACATCGCCGGGATCATACTCAGCAGTATTATCAAACTCAGACGCGTGTTGGGATCATTTGCATACCTTTTGGTTCGAATACCATCCGGTGAAAAGCTCCGGAAAAGATCAACGATGATCTCCTTCACTTTTCTTCGATAGTAGATGGCAATACTGCAGAATGAGCCAAAATGGACCACGATTTCAAACGTGATCCCCGGTTCGAGGTCTCTTCCAAGAAACGCCCTCGCCAACACCAGATGACCTGAACTGCTTACAGGCAGAAATTCAGTGATTCCCTGCAGCAGGCCCAGTAAAATTGACTGTAATAAGTCCATTGAGTATCTGTACACGCTCTGTTAACTGATATCGGTCAAACAACCACATCAGCAGACTGTCGGACTGTTCCTAAATCCGACAGTCTGCCAGGACCAAACTATTTATGCAATATGCAAACTATTCCCATGCAAAAATCTTATGCAAAAACTATTCCAGAAAACCGGAACGGCCTGATCACTGCCGGAACCGGATATCAGATTCTGAAGCTAAATATAAATTCATTGACATGATACATTTTGAAACATGTAAATTGGGAAAATCTCTGCATGATGTATGTTGATTCATGACCACACAGGATTGTTAATTTCTAAATAGTCACAAATCCATGGTGATTCTTCTATTCGTTGCCGGACTGGCCACTCTGATGATCGGTGCGGAATTGCTGATTCGGGGTTCAACCCGTCTGGCGACGGTTTTTGGCATATCGCCGCTGATCATCGGACTGACAGTTGTAGCGTTTGCCACCAGTTCCCCCGAACTGGCCGTAGGTATCCGGTCAGCACTTGCCGGCCAGGCCGGAATTACGGCCGGCAATGTCATTGGAAGCAATATTTTCAATATCCTTTTCATTATCGGCATTTCAGCTTTGATTACACCCTTGGTTATATCCAAGCAATTGCTGCGGATGGATATACCGTTGATGACAGCTCTTTCGGCTGTTGTACTGATTCTTTCGCAGGATGAGACCTTCAGTCGTGCAGACGCTTTCCTGATGGCCACAGTTCTGGTGATGTACGTCTGGTTTCTGGCGAACAGAAGCCGACGGGAAAGCACCGGGACAAGACAGGAATATGCAGGGGAACCCGGTTCGGGAAGCTATCCCCGACGCACCCTCTTAAACTCGGTCCTGGTCCTTGGCGGCCTTTTGCTGCTGGTTCTCGGTTCGCACTGGCTGGTCGATTCTGCATTGTCCATTGCACGTTTCCTGGGTGTCAGTGAATCTGTTGTCGGCTTGACGATCGTGGCAGCCGGCACGTCTCTTCCGGAAGTGGTTACCTCGATTTCCGCGGCTTTCCGCGGAGAACGGGACATCGCAGTCGGCAATGTAGTCGGCAGCAACATCTTCAATTTGACGGGAGTTCTCGGAATCAGCGGTATCATTGCACCGTTGGACATTTCGCCTGGGATCATCGGATTCGACCTGCCGGTCATGATTGCCGCTGCGGCTGTATGCCTTCCCGTCTGTTTTACAGGAGGGATAATCAGCCGGAAGGAAGGGATATTGCTTTTGGTCTATTATGCTGTCTATACGCTCTATCTTATCCTGGCTGACTCTCATCACGATTCTTTGCCGGTATTCAGTTCAATCATGCTGGTTTTCGTCATTCCGCTCACGACGGTCATATTGACCAAAACAGTTCTGCGGGAAATCCAGAACAGGAAAAAAAGCTCCTGAGAATTGATTTACTGTTAAATTTTACGTCTGTTGTTCATTATTTCTTCTGTTCACTATTCATATATAATTTATGAACAGAGTCCATTTATCAACATGCTATATTTCTGAACAGACATCATGAACAAATGAATCGGGAAATACTGGACAAAGCTTTTGAACATCTTGAAGTACATACCGGCATTACCTGTGAATGGGGATATTCGGATGCCGTTCCTCCTGGAATTGACGGAAAAATCCGATTGACTCTTGAAAACCTGGACCAGCTGGAACACTTTGCGGAAGTCAGGAAGGAGATACGAAAGCATCATATCCCGCAACTCCGCGTAACAGCCGAAACAAATGCTCCCCTCTGACCGTCTATACCGATTTGATGATCACAGGGGATCCGGATAATGCCGAAGTTGCCAGGATATATGAGAAATACCTCACCGACTAACAGGGCGTCCGTTTTTTCTAAAGCACGTTGTAAGTCACTACACCTGTTGCAAGAGCAATAAAGGCAAAGGCGATAAGCGAAAGCAGGCCGTCCCTGGCGATTAAAGAGAGGCCGAAGGTGGTAAAAACTGCCCCGGCACCGTTTGCGCTGAAAGGGATCATTTCCATTAGCGGCATTACAGTGGCAATAAGAAGACAAAACGCAGCAATGACCTGAACTGCAGGGCCGGCTGTAAATAATAGGAACCG